>NZ_JBEYZD010000016.1:0-149683 GCF_040645895.1 Streptomyces olindensis
GCCCTGCGGCGTCATGGGGGTCCCCCCTGCTCGAGCGAAGCCGAGAGCTTGGGGGAGCGTGCTCTCGGCGTGCCGGGCGGACGCCCGCGTACTGGCTGTACTCGGGTGTTCGACCGGTGCGGCGAGTGGGGGTACCCCCTGCTCGAAGAGCTTGGGGGAGTGCCGGGCGTCGCGGGGCAGGCGGGACTTTGCGGACACCCCCTAGGCGCCGTACCCCCACGCCTCGGCGAGTTCCCGCAGGCGTGGGGGCAGGTCGGCGTCCGGGGCGGCGGTGCGGGCGGACTGGATGCGGCCGGACTTGATGGTGCTGGACCAGTCGCCGAGCTGGGGGCGGAAGGTGCCGTGGTCCTTGCTGCCGTAGTCGAGCATGCCGGGCTCCCAGGGGAGGCCGAGGTGGTCGCAGACGCCCCGGGTGACCCGCTCCGGCTCGGCGGTGAGCTCCTCGTACGTGATCACATGGCAGTCGAGGTTCCGGCGGGCCTCCTCCAGCTTCTCGCTGTAGTCGAGGACCTCGGCGCGGATGGCCTCGTGGTCGGGGTCGGCGCGGCGGTCGGTGAGGGACGCGATGACGGCGCCGGGGTGGCGGAGCAGCAGGATGTGCCGGGCGTTCGGCCAACATCGGCGCAGCCGGGGCCAGATGAGGACGTTGGGCGGGGTCTTGTCGACGATGACGTCCTTGCCGCTGCGGGTCAGCTCCAGGTGCAGCACCCGGTCCCACAGCACGTGCTCCAGCTCGTCCTTGTCGAGGTGGAGGGCCCGCATGGCGTCCGCGGTGAACTCGCGGGAGAGGTGCACGTGCACGGTGCGCAGGTGCATCTCGTGCGGGGCGCGGATGCGGCTGTGGCTGTTGAGCAGGACCCGCAGCAGGGTCGAGCCGGAGCGGACCGAGGACAGCACGAAGACCGGGGAGTCCACCAGCCGGGGTGCGGGCGGGGCCGTGTAGGGGTCGGCGGCCGGGCGGGGAGCGGGGATGGCGTCGAGGGTCCGGCGCGGGGGACTCACCGCCTCCATCACCAGCCTTCCGCGACGCTTCAGTCCCTTGCCGATCGCGGACATGCGCGGGTCTCGCACCGTGACACCTTTCTTTCGCGCGGGCATTCCGCATCCCAGGGGGAACGGGCGAACGTCAGATGTCCATCAGGCGAACCGGCCTGCTCACGGGCGTCCACATACGCCCGTGAGCAGGCCGCTTACCCGTTTCTTAAACTTTCGTCAGAACCTGCCGGCGCCGCGGTACAGCTCCAGTTCCCCTTCCAGTTCGACGGCCAGCACGGTGGCGTGCGGGTCGAGGTCGGCCGCGGCGGGCGGCTGGATCCAGAGGATGCCGGGGGTCTCGTGGAGGCCGCCGGTGATCTCGTGGGCGAGTTCCGTGCCGCTGCCCAGGACCGAGACGCGGCGCACTCCGCTGAGCAGGCCGCGGACGTTGATCTCGGCGCGCGGGGCGTCGAAGAGGGTCAGGTAGAGGGTGCGGCGGTCCTTGGAGAGGGTGCTCGGGCCGTAGTGGTGCCCGGGCGGCAGTCCCCGCTCGGTGCCGTACACGGCCTCCGCGTGCCGGGCGATCCAGTCGCCGAGGCCTTCCAGCCGTTCCCGCTGCTCGTCCGTGATCGTGCCGTCCTCGCGCGGGCCGACGCTGAGGAGCAGGTTGCCGCCGCCGCCGATGGTCTCGGTGAAGTAGCGGACGAGCTGGTCGACCGACTTGTGGTGGTGGTCGTGGTGCTGGTGGCCCCAGGAGTCGTTGATCGTGAGGCACAGCTCCCAGGGGCCCTCCGGGGGGATGACGGGGGCGCCCTGCTCGGGGGTGGCGTAGTCGCCCTCACCGAGCATGCGGGCGTTGAAGACGACGTCCGGCACCTCGGAGCGGATGAGGGCGGCGAGTTCGCGGATGCGCCACTGCTCCTCGCTGCGGTCCCACTCGCCGTCGAACCACATCAGGTCGGGCCTGTAGCGGCTGGTGAGTTCGCGGATCTGGCCGTCCCGGTAGGCGAGGAACCTCTCCCAGGCGTCGAGGTCCTCGTCCTCGGCGGCGACCTCCGAGTAGCGGTTGTCCTCCAGCTCCGGCGGGCGGCCGGGCTTGCGGGTGGAGGCGTAGTCGGGGTGGCTCCAGTCGGAGTGCGAGTAGTAGAGGCCGACCTTGAGGCCCTGCTCGCGCAGGGCGTCCGCGTAGCCGCCGATCAGGTCCCGGCCCACGTTCAGGTCGCCGTACGCGGTGTCCCACAGGGCGACGCCGTCGTGGTGGCGGCTGGTCAGCACGGCGTACTTGGCGCCGGCCCGCGCGAAGAGCTTCGCCCAGTCGCGCGGGTCGTAGCGGGCGGCGGTGAACCGGTCGAGCTGGGACATGTACCGGTCGTAGGGGACGATGTCGTCGTAGAACGACCAGGACTCCTGGACGCCGTCGACGGCGTAGATGCCCCAGTGGATGAAGATGCCGAGTTTGGCGTCCGTGAACCACGGTTGCATCGCCATGGAGGTCAGCCCCTTCGCAGGCGGAGCGTGAGGATCTGGAAGGGCCGCAGGGCGACGGCGACCCCGCCGTCGGTCGTCTCCGCGTCCTCCAGCGGGCGCTCCAGCAGGTCGGTGACCTGGGCGCCGGCGAGCGGGAAGCCGGTGCGCAGGACGCCGGTGGCGCGGCCGCCGCGGGACTCGTAGAGCCGTACGACGACGTCGCCGGAGGCGTCGTCGGCCAGCTTGACCGCCTCCACCGTCACTCCCTCGCCGTCCACGGAGACGACCGGTGCGGGGGCGCCGGCCGCGTCGGCCACCCGGAGCGGGAGGTTGAGGGCGTAGCCCTCGGCGACGGCGTCCTCGATGGTCGCGCCGGGCAGCAGCGCGTAGGTGAAGCGGTGGCGGCCCTGGTCGGCCTCGGGGTCGGGGATGCGCGGGGCGCGGACCAGGCTGAGGCGGACGGTGGTCGTGGTGCCGCCGTCCTCGCGGACCGTGCGGGAGACATCGTGGCCGTAGGTGGAGTCGTTGATGACGGCGACGCCGTAGCCGGGTTCGCCGATGTGCACCCAGCGGTGGCCGGAGACCTCGAAGCGGGCCGCCTCCCAGCTGGTGTTGGTGTGCGTGGGGCGCTGGATGTGGCCGAACTGGATCTCGGCGGAGGAGTGCGGGGCGCGGATGTCGACCGGGAAGGCCGCCTTGAGGATCTTCTCGGTCTCGTGCCAGTCGATGTCCGTCTCGATGTCGATGCGGGGGCTGCCGGCGCGGACGGTGATCGTCTGGGTGATCGTCGAGCCCTTGCCGAAGGACCGCTCGACGCGGATCGCGCCGATGAGCGGGTCCTGCTCGACGACCGTCACGGAGGAGGCGTCGAGGAGGTCCGTGTAGCGGTTCCTGTAGTGCTTGTCGATGTCCCAGGCGTCCCAGTAGTTGGGCAGGTCCGTGTGCAGGCGGAGCAGGTTGCCCGGCTCGGCGAGGACCTCGCGGCCGGCGCGCAGGTCGCGGACGGACGCCAGGGTGCCGTCCTCGGCGACCTCGACCCGGACGAGTCCGTTGTCGAGGACCCGGCCGCTCACCGTCACCGGCTGCGGGGGCTCGGCGGCACCGAGGGGCGCGGAGCCGCTGGCGGGCACCTCCACGTACACCGGTGCGCCGTCGGCGGTGCGCGTCACTTCGGCGCGGTCGCGGGGGCTGGTGTTGAAGGCCCGGGGCCCGCCCGTGCCCAGCGCGGCGAGCGCCTCGGCGGTCAGCTCCTGGAGTTCACGGGCGACACGGGCGTACTCGGCCTCGGCCTCGCGGTGCACCCAGGCGATGGAGGAGCCGGGCAGGATGTCGTGGAACTGGTGCAGCAGCACCGTCTTCCAGAGCCGGTCGAGCTTCTCGTACGGGTAGGAGTAGTCCGGGGCGTGCAGCGCGGCCGTGGTCGCCCACAGCTCGGCCTCGCGCAGGAGGTGCTCGGAGCGGCGGTTGCCCTGCTTGGTGCGGGCCTGGGAGGTGTAGGTGGCGCGGTGCAGCTCCAGGTAGAGCTCGCCGACCCACACGGGCGCGTCCGGGTACTCCTCGCGGGCCTTGGCGAAGAACTCGTCGGGGTGTTCGACGACGACCTTGGCGGAGCCCTCCAGGTCCGCGAGGCGGCGGGCGCGCTCCATGATCTCGCGGGTGGGGCCGCCACCGCCGTCGCCCCAGCCGAAGGGGGCCAGGGAGCGGGAGGCGCCGCCCTTCTCCTGGTAGTTGCGGACCGCACGGGACATCTCCTCGCCGCTGAACCGGGCGTTGTAGGTGTCGACCGGCGGGAAGTGGGTGAAGATGCGGGTGCCGTCGATGCCCTCCCACCAGAAGGTGTGGTGCGGGAACCTGTTGGTCTGGTTCCAGGAGATCTTCTGGGTGAGGAACCACTCGTTGCCGGCGAGCTTGGCGATCTGCGGGTAGGCCGCGTTGTAGCCGAAGGAGTCCGGCAGCCACACGCCCTTGGTCTCGATGCCGAAGTGGTCCATGAAGAACCGCTTGCCGTGGACGAACTGGCGGGCGACGGCCTCGCCGCCGGGCAGGTTGCCGTCGGACTCGACCCACATGCCGCCGACGGGCGCCCACTGGCCGTTCTTGACCGACTCCTGGATGCGGGCCCAGACCTTGGGGTAGTTGTCGCGGACCCACTCGTACTGCTGGGCCTGGGAGCAGGCGAAGATGAAGTCCTCGTACTCGTCGGCCAGGGACGTGACGTTGGAGAACGTGCGGGACGTCTTGCGCTTGGTCTCGCGGATCGGCCAGAGCCAAGCCGAGTCGATGTGGGCGTGGCCGACGCCGGAGATCGTGTGCGCGCTGGCGTGCGCGGGCTTGGACAGCACCGGCTTCAGCGCCTCGCGCACGGCGGCGGCGGAGCCGGAGACGTCGTCCAGGTCGAGCAGGTCCATGGCCCGGTCGAGGGCGTGCGCGATCTCGTGCCGGCGCGGGTCGTGCTCGCCGAGCTCCAGCATCAGCTCGCGCAGCACCTGCACGTCGAGGTCGAGGTGCCAGACCTCCTCGTCCAGGACGGCGATGTCGGCGGCGCGGAAGGTGTAGAGCGGCTTGTCGCCCGCCGTCAGCTTGTCGCCGAGGGGCGTCACCTTGGAGAAGTTGTCCGCGAGGATGTCCGGGTTGGAGGCGGCCTCGACCAGGTAGTCGACCGTCTCGCCGCCGGTCGCCGGGTTGGCGATCGGGACGTACTGGTTGAGCGGGTTCACGGCCTTGAGCGGGGTGCCGTCCGTGAGGTGGACGAGGGCCTCGGCCTGGTTGCCGGGCCAGTCGCCCACGAAGCCGAGGTCGATGACGGCCTCGACGCGCTTGCCGGCCCACTCGCTCGGCACCTGCCCGCGCATGCGGAACCAGGTGGTGCCCCAGGGCGGGCCCCACGGGGTGCCCATCGCGAACGGCTCGTAGGAGGCGGCGGCCGCCTCCTCGAAGGACACCGGCTCCCCGGGAGCCTGCCACGCCTCCACCTCGAAGGGGACGGTGGCCGCGTAGACCGCGGTCTTGATGCGCTGGTCGTGGAGGCGCTGCACGCGCTCTTCGATCCGGCGGCTTTCGTCGTGCATGGGTTGTCTCCAGGAAGCGGGGCGAGCGGGGCGAGCGGGGAAAGCGCTTACCGAGCGGCGTTCACCTAAGGTACGCCAGCCCGGGGTGGACCTCGGTATAGCCCTCGACCAGCCGCCGGGCCACGTTGACGGAGTCGACGAGCGGGTGCAGGGCAAAGGCTTTCACAGCGGTCGCGCGGGAGCCGGACCGGGCGGCGGCCAGCACCTCGCGCTCGACCGCCTTGACCGCGCAGACCAGGCCGGTGGCGTGGTCGGGCAGCGGGTCGACGGTGACGGGGTGGGCGCCGTTGGCGTCGACGAGGCAGGGGACCTCGATCACGGCGTCCGTGTCCAGGACGGACAGCGTGTGCTGGTTGCGGACGTTGAGGATCAGGGTGGTGCGCTCGTCGCGGGCGATGGCACGCATCAGGGCGAGGGCGACCTTCTCGTAGCCGCCGGACAGGTCGTCCTCGTCGCGTTCACCGGCGCCCGCGGTCTCCCGGTTCTCGGCCATGTAGGTGGCCTCGCGCTCGGCGCGGGTGTCGTCCCACACCTTCCACGCGGGGGCGTCGGGGTTGCGCATCTCGGCGTAGAAGCGGGCCTGCTGGTCGTGCAGGAAGGCACCGCGGGTCTTCTCGGCCTGCTGGTAGGCGCGGACGGCCTCGCGGTTGAAGTAGTAGTAGTGCAGGTATTCGTTGGGGATCGCCCCGAGGGAGCGCAGCCAGTCGGTGCCGAACAGCTTGCCCTCCTCGAAGGAGCCGAGCAGGTCGGGGTCGGCGAGCAGGCGCGGGAGCTCGTCCCGGCCGGCGACGCGCAGGCCGCGCACCCAGCCGAGGTGGTTGAGGCCGACGTAGTCGATCCAGGCCTCCTTCGGGTTCGCGCCGAGCACGCGGGCGATGCGGCGGCCGAGGCCGACCGGGGAGTCGCAGATGCCGATGACCCGGTCGCCGAGGTGGCGGGACATGGCCTCGGTGACCAGGCCGGCCGGGTTGGTGAAGTTGATGACCCACGCCTCGGGCGCGAGCCGGGCCACCCGCCGGGCGATGTCCTCGGCGACCGGGACCGTGCGCAGCCCGTAGGCGATGCCGCCGGCGCCGACCGTCTCCTGGCCGAGGACGCCCTCGGCGAGCGCCACGCGCTCGTCGTCGGCCCTGCCCTTCAGGCCGCCGACGCGGATCGCGGAGAACACGAAGTCGGCGCCGCGCAGGGCCTCGTCGAGGTCGGTGGTGGCGGTCACCTCGGGCGCGTCGGGAACACCGGCCGCCTGCTCGGCGAGGACCCGTGCCACCGCCGACAGCCGCCCGGCGTCCAGATCGTGCAGGACGACGTGGGTCACCCGGCCCTCGGCGTGGTCCTGAAGAAGCGCCCCGTACACCAGTGGCACGCGGAATCCTCCGCCGCCCAGAATCGTCAGCCTCACGCTTGCACCTTTCCCGCCACGACGACCTCGACGCCCGCCTCCTGCAAAGAGGCCCGCGTCGCCGCGTCGACCGGCTCGTTCGTGACCACCACGTCCAGGTCCTCGGGACCGCAGACCTTCGCCATGCCGTGCCCCGGGAACTTCGCCGCGTCGGCGAGCAGCACGACCTTCTCACCGGCCTTGATCATGGCGCGCTTGACCGGCACCTCCACGACGGTGGTGTCCATGACCTGCCCGCCGGGCCGCACGCCGCTGGTGCCGAGGAAGAGCCAGTCGGCGTGGAGCTGGCGCAGGTTGTCCTCGGTGAGGAAGCCGACCAGGGAGCGGTACTCGCGGCGGACCATGCCGCCGAGCAGGACCAGCTCGATGCCCTCGTCGTCGGCGAGCTCCTCGTAGACCACCAGGTTGCTGGTGATGACGGTGAGGCGGCGGCCGTGCAGCTGCCGGGCCAGACGGTAGGCCGTCGTCCCGATGTCCAGCAGCACCGACTGGCCGTCGCTGACCATGGCCGCGGCGCGCTCCGCTATGGCGTCCTTCTCGGCCACGCGCACCTCGGCGACCTCGGCGAAGGGCTGGTCGCCCTCCTCGACCACGGCGCCGCCGTGGACGCGCGTGAGCAGCCCGTCTTCTTCCAGTTTGACCAGGTCACGCCTGATTGTGGCGGGGCTCACGCCCAGCTGCTCGGAGAGGTCGGTCACAGCTGCGGGGCCGCCGGAGCGCAGGGCCCGCAGGATGAGTTGGTGTCGTCGTTCTGCCAGCACGCGGTGCACACTACTCGTCATCTTCAATCAATGCCATGCTCATTTCTGCTCGGGTATTGACCAATCTCTCCGATCGGCGCACGATTCCGCTCACCGAAATGAAGAGTTTTGACGATCTCCGTCGAGGTCCCGAGCGAGAGGACGCATCCGTGGACGACGACCGGCCCGATGTGCTGCTGACCGGGCTGCTCTTCTACGACCTCGTCCTCACGGGGCTGGGAAAGCCGCCGACACCCGGCGAGGAAATCTGGACCGGGGGCATGGGCTGCGGCCCGGGCGGCATCGCGAACCTCGCGGTGGCCGCCTCCCGCTTCGGCCTCACGACCTCCCTGGCCACGGTGTTCGGCGACGACTTCTACGGCGAGTACTGCCGCGACGTCCTGTGCGACCAGGAAGGCGTCGACCTCTCGCTCTCGCGTACGGCGGACGACTGGCCGACCCCGGTCACCGTCTCCGTCGCCTACGGCCAGGACCGGGCCCTGCTCACCCACGGGCAGGAGCCGCCGTACTCGCAGGACGTGCTGATGGGCGACCCGCCCGAGGCGCGGACCGCCCTGGTGCACCTCGAGGCGGAGCCCCGCGAGTGGCTCGCCAAGTCCGCAGCCAACGGCACCCTGATCTACGCCGACGTCGGCTGGGACCCCACCCAGGAGTGGTCGACGGCCCTCCTGGAGCAGCTGGCCCTGTGCCACGCCTTCCTCCCGAACGAGGCCGAGGCGATGGCCTACACCCGCACCGACAGCGCGGTGGCCGCGCTCGGCACGCTCTCCGAGCTGGTGCCGGTCGCCGTGGTCACGCGGGGCGGGGACGGCGCCGTCGCCGTCGACCAGATCACCGGCGAGTACGCGGAGGTCCCGGCCCTGGACACCGACGTCCTGGACGCGACGGGCGCCGGGGACGTCTTCGGCGCGAGTTTCGTCGCGGCCTCGCTCGGCGGCTGGCCGCTGGCGGAGCGGCTGCGGTTCGCGGTGCTCGCCGCCGGGCTGTCCGTCCGGCATCACGGCGGGGCCCTCGCGGCCCCGGGCTGGTACGGCGTGGACCGCTGGTGGCGCTCGCTGACGGACCCCGGCCTGCGGCGGGCGTACGGCTTCCTGGCCGACCGCATCCCGGCCAACGTCGGCCCCGCGGTGCACCACGCCCCCGTCACCCCGCCGGCCCCTCTCACGCCCGTGGGTCCGGGCGCCTCCGCAGGGCGGCACTGACCCCCGAATCCCCTCAGCACGTCGAACAGCAACAACAGGAGTGACCCGTGGACCTTTCCCGTAGAGGCTTCCTCCAGGCCGCCGCGCTCACCGCGGCCGCCTCCGGCCTGACCGTCGCGTGCGGCAACGGCTCGGGCTCGGCCGGCAGCAAGAACGGCAAGAACCTCACCATGTGGTACTGGGGCGGCGCGCTCAGCGACAAGGTGGTCGCCGAGGCGAAGACGCACTTCGGCAAGGACGTGAAGCTGACCGTCGCCTCCATCGGCGGCGACTTCAAGTCGAAGCTCACCACCACCCTGGCGGCCGGCACCTCCGTGCCCGACATCACCGGCATCAAGGGTGAGGACATGGCGGCCTTCCTGCCCAACGCGGGCCGCTTCCTCGACCTGAACGACCTGGGCTTCAAGGAGATCTCGTCCAAGTACCTGGACTGGAAGACCAAGCTCGCCCGGACCGAGGACGGCAAGCAGATCGGCTTCCCGATCGACATCGGCCCCACCGCGCTCTTCTACCGCGCGGACCTGTTCGACAAGGCCGGACTGCCCACCGACCCCGACAAGGTCGCCGCCCGGGCCGGGACCTGGGAGGAGTACTTCGCGCTCGGCACGGAGCTGAGGAAGAAGCTGCCCGGCACCTACCTGGTCAACAACATCAGCTCGGTGTTCAACATGGCGGTCGGGCAGGGCACCGAGCGGTTCATCGACCGGGACAACCGCTTCATCGGCGACCAGGACCACATCCGCGCCGCGTGGAACACGGCGGTCCGCCCCTACACCCTCGGCCTCGACGCCAAGATCAACGACAACAGCTGGAACGCCGCCATCGGCAAGAGCCTGACCACCGAACTCGGCGCGGCCTGGCACGCGCTGGACATCGAGCAGGCGGCCCCGAACACCAAGGGCAAGTGGCGGGTCTGCGCCATGCCCGGCGGACCGGCCAACCAGGGCGGCTCCTACCTGGCCCTGCCCAAGCAGTGCCGGAACCCCGAAGAGGCATTCAAGATCATCAGCTGGATCCTCAGCCCGGAGAACGACGCCCGCGGCTTCGCCGACGCCGCGATCTTCCCCGCCGCGCCGGCCGCGTACTCCATGCCGGCCATGACGGGCGGCGACCCCTTCTTCGGCGGTCAGAAGGTCATCGAAGTCTTCGGCCCGGCCGCCAAGTCCATCCCGGCCGCCTACGAGGCACCCGCCGACGCCGCCGTCATGGCCCCCTTCATGACCGGGCTGACCAGCATCGAGGCCAAGGGCGTGAAGCCCGACGACGCCTGGCAGGACGCGGTCGCCCAGGCCAAGCAGATCGCCCGGCGACAGGGGGTGAAGTGAGGTGACGTCACCTCCGGTCACCGGTCCCGCCGCGGTGCCCCAGCACCCCGGCGGGCCGGGCCCGGCCCGCTTCCGCCCGCGGCGCACACCGCCCGCGGGCGCCGTGCGGCCGGCGCGTCGCCGGGTGCTGTCCTACTGGCGGCAGTACCTGGCGATCTCGCCCTTCTTCCTGATCTTCATCACCTTCTCGTTCTTCCCGGTGTTCTACTCGCTGTACCTGGCCTTCCAGCGCTGGGACGGCATGGGCACCATGCAGTTCGTGGGGCTGGACCAGTTCCGGTTCCTGTGGGACGACCCGGTCTTCTGGATGTCGATCCGCAACACCCTGGTGATCTGGGTGCTGTCCACCGTTCCCACGCTGTTCGGCGCCCTGGTGCTGGCGACGCTGCTGCATTCGGTGCGTCGCTTCAAGGGCTTCTACCGCATCGCCCTCTACGTCCCGAACGTCACCTCGATCGTCGCCGTGTCGATCTTCTTCGGCGCGGTGTTCAGCAACAACTTCGGCCTGGTCAACGCGATCCTGGGGATGGTCGGCATCCCGCCCGTCCCGTGGCTGAGCAACCCGTGGCTGATCAAGCTGGTCATCGCGCTGCTGATGACGTGGATGTGGACCGGCTACAACATGATCATCTACCTGGCCGGTCTCCAGGCCATCCCGACGCAGATCTACGAGGCGGCCAAGCTGGACGGCGCCGGACCGATCCGCACGTTCTTCCAGATCACCATGCCGATCATGCGGCCCATCATCCTCTTCACGGTCGTCATCTCGACCATCAACGGCCTGCAGAGCTTCAGCGAACCCCAGGTCCTGTTCGGCAGCAACGCCGCCAACCCCAACCTCGGCGGCCCCGGCCAGGCGGGCCTGACCACGCTGCTGTACTTCTACCAGTCCGCTTTCGTCAACAACGACTACGGCTACGGCGCCGCCATCGTGTGGGCCTTCTTCGTGCTGATCCTGGTCATGGTCGTCATCAACTGGCGCGTAGTGCAGCGCGGGAGGAAGTCATGACCGCGGTGGTCACCAAGCGGTCCCGGCGCCCCAAGGGCCTGACCGCGCACATCGTCCTCGTCCTCGCCGTCCTGATCTCGATCTTCCCGTTCGTGTGGACGATCGTCATGGCGACGAACACCACCGAGGACATCTACAAGAGCCCGCCGAAGCTGACCTTCGGTTCCCACCTGCTGGAGAACGTCCGGCACGTGCTCGACACCATCGACTTCTTCGGGTCGATGCTGAACACGATCATCGTCGCGTCCGTCACCACCGTCCTGGTGCTGTTCGTCGACTCGCTGGCGGCCTTCGCCTTCGCCAAGTTCGACTTCCCCGGGCGCAGGGTGCTCTTCGCGACGCTGCTGGGCTTCATGATGCTGCCGCTCCAGCTGGCCGTCCTGCCGCAGTTCATCCTCATGTCCGACATCGGCTGGGTCGGTACGCTCAAGGCGCTCGTCCCGCCCGCCCTCGCCAACGCCTTCGGCATCTTCTGGCTGCGCCAGTACATCGCGAACGGCGTGCCGGACGAACTCCTCGACGCCGCGCGCATCGACGGCGCCGGGTTCTTCCGCCAGTACTGGAACATCGTGCTGCCGATGATCAAGCCGGCGCTGTCCTTCCTGGCCATCTACGCCTTCGTCGGCGCCTGGAACGACTACATCTGGCCGCTGGTCGTCCTCACCGACCCCGGCCACCTCACGCTCCAGGTGGCGCTCGCCCAGCTCCACGTCGGCCACACCACCGACTACAGCATGGTCATGGCCGGCGTCCTCATGGCGTCCGTCCCCCTGGTCGTGGTCTTCACGATCTTCGCCCGGGGCTTCATCGCGGGCGCGACGGAGGGAGCGGTACAGGGCAGCTGATCCGCGCCCCGAAGGGGCGCGGGGAACTGCGCGACCAGCCACAGCGGGCGCGCACCCAAGAACCGACGGTCGGTCCCGAGCTCTTGGACGAGAGGGGTAGGCAGTGCCAGACGCACACGGCAAGGTACTGGTCGTCGGCATGGACGGCCTCCGCCACGACCGCCTGACCCGCGAGCCGTCCAACGCCCCTGTTCTCCACGCCCTGATGACCGCGGGAGCGCACGGCACCAGCCTGCTCCCCTATGGCCGGGCCGAGGACGGACCGTCGGCCGACGTGGCCTACACCGACTCCGGTCCCGGCTGGTCGAGCGTGCTGACCGGGCTGTGGCCCGACCGGCACGGGGTGACCGGCAACGACTTCCTCGGCGCCGACTACACCCGCCACCCCGACTTCCTCAGCCGCGCCGCCACCGCCCGGCCCGGTCTGCGCACCGCGGCGGTGGTGTCCTGGCCGGAGCTGGTCGACCGGGGCGTCCTCGGCCCCGCCATCGGCACGCGGGTGCGCCACGACGGCGAGTCCGACGGCTACGCGACCGCGGACCGCCTCGTCGCCGACACCGCGGTCCGCTGGCTCACCGAGGACGACCCGGACGCCCTGTTCGTGTACTTCGGCGCCACCGACGAGGCGGGCCACGCCACCGGCCCGCTCTCCCCCGCCTACGACGACGCCCTGCTCGCCCAGGACGCCCACCTCGGGCGGCTCCTGGCGGCGATCGACGCGCGGCCCGCCCACGAGCACTGGACCGTGCTGGTCACGACGGACCACGGTCACCTCGACACCGGCGGCCACGGCGGCGACACGCGCGCCGAGCGGGAGGTCTTCGTCGTCCTCGCCGGGCCCGGCACGCCCGGAGGCACCCGGCTCGACACCCCCCGCCTCGTCGACATCGCCCCCACCGTCCTGGACCGACTCGGCATCCCCGCCGACCCGGCCTGGGAGCTGCCGGGGCGCGTTCTGGCCCGGCCCACCGCCCCGACTTCGGAATGGTCATGACCGACACACCCCTCGATCCGCTGATCGCCCTGCGCCCCTGGTCGGCCCCCGAGCTGACCTCCTGGGGGCGACTGCCGATGAACGCCGTGGACCGGCGTTCCGGAGCCGTCTGCCTCGACGGCGACTGGCGTTTCCGGTTGCTCCCCGCCCCGGACGCCCCGCTCGGGGAGGCCTGGTCGTCGTCGTACGTGCCCGGCGTCTGGACCCTGCAGGGCACGGACGACCTCCCGCGGTACCTGAACGTCCGCATGCCGTTCGCCGAGTTCCCGCCGGACGTGCCGGCCGCCAACCCGACGGGCGTCCACGAGCGCGCGGTGGACGTGCCGGCCGAGTGGGCCGGGCGGCGGATCGTGCTCCAGGTCGGCGCCGCCGAGAGCGTGCTGCTGGTGCACGTGGACGGGCGGCCCGTCGGCCTCTCCAAGGACTCCCACCTGGCCGCCGAGTTCGACCTGACAGCACACGTCCGCCCCGGCGAGCGGGCCACGGTGCGGCTGACCGTCGTCAAGTGGTCGGACGCCTCGCACATCGAGGACCAGGACCAGTGGTGGCACGGCGGGATCACCCGGTCGGTGCTGCTGTACGCCACCGACCCGCTGCATCTCGCGGACGTGACCGTGCGCGCCCGGCGGGACGGGGACCTGCGGGTGGACTGCCGGGTGCGGGACGCGGGCGGGGCACTGCCCGAGGGCTGGTACGTCAGCGGGGAGCTGGACGGGCAGTTGCTCACGCAGGACGCCGAGTTCGACCGGGCCAACGCCGAGGACGAGCGCGTCTCCGGGTTCCTCGGCGAGGCCCGGCTGCGGGCCGCCGTCCCCGACGTGCGCGTCTGGAGCGCCGAGACGCCCGAGCTGTACGGCCTGACCGTGCGGCTGCACCGCGCCGACGGCACCGTCGCCGACACCTCGCGTCACCGGATCGGCTTCCGGGACGTCGAGATCGACGGCCGGGACCTGCTGGTCAACGGCGAGCGCGTGTTCATCCGGGGCGTCAACCGGCACGACTTCCATCCCCTGACGGGCCGGACGGTGTCGTACGACGACATGCGCGCCGACCTCGTCCTGCTCAAACGGTTCGGCTTCAACGCGATCCGCACCGCGCACTACCCGAACGACCCGGCCCTGTACGACCTGGCCGACGAGCTCGGCTTCTACGTCGTCGACGAGGCCGACATCGAGTCCCACGACCACGCGCACGAGATCGCCGACGACCCGCGCTACCTGGGCGCGTTCGTCGACCGGGTCGCGCGGATGGTGCTGCGCGACAAGAACCACCCGTCCGTCATCGTCTGGTCGCTGGGCAACGAGTCCGACTACGGCGCCAACCACGACGCGGCCGCCGGCTGGGTCCGCCGGCACGACCCGACCCGGCCCTTGCAGTACGAGGGCGCGGCCAAGCGCGGCTGGGCCGACCCGGACCTGGCCTCCGACATCGCCTGCCCGATGTACGCCCCCCTGGAGGAGTGCATCGCGCACGCCATGTCGGGGACGCAGACCAAGCCGCTCATCCAGTGCGAGTACTCGCACGCCATGGGCAACAGCAACGGCACGCTGGCGGACCATTGGGCGGCCATCGAGGCCACCCCGGGTCTTCAGGGCGGATTCATCTGGGAGTTCTGGGACCACGGCATCCTCCAGCGTGTGAACGACGGCAGACCGGCCGGGCGTGGGGGCGCCGGGCTCTACGACAACGGTGTCGCCGCGCCCGGGCACCGCTGGGCGTACGGCGGCGACTTCGGGGAGAGAGACCACGACGGCGCCTTCATCGCCGACGGGGTCGTCTTCCCCGACCGCACCCCCAAGCCCGTGATGTTCGAGCACCGGGAGATCGCCGCGCCCCTGCGGATCGACTGCTTCCGGCACGAGGGCATTGTCCTGGGCAACCACCAGCACTTCCGCGGCCTGGACTGGCTGTCCGGCGAGTGGGAGCTGTCCCTCGCCGACGGCGGCACCCTCACGGCCCCCGCCGAGCTGCCCGACCTGCGCCCGGGTGAGACGGCCGCCGTGCCGCTGCCGTTCGCGCTGCCGGAGGACGGCGGCGAGGCGTGGCTGACGCTGCGGGTCACCACGGCCGGCGACGAGCCGTGGGCGCCGCGCGGCACGGTCGTGTGCCTGCCGCGGGTGCGGCTGCGGGCGGCGTCCCCGGTGGCGCACACGCCGGCCGCGGGCCGCGCGGTCGAGGTCGACGAGGACGGGCTGCTGGTCCATCCGCTGCTGACGGCCGCGCCCACGCTGTCCCTGTGGCGCGCCCCGACCGACAACGACGAACTGGGCGGCATGGCGGCCCGCTGGCGGGACTGGGGGCTGGAGGCGCCCGTCCGCAAGGTCGTCGCCGTGCGGCGTGACCCGGGCCGGGTGACGGTGGTCGCCGACCACCTCTGCGCGGGCGGGACCGTCCGGCACGAGCAGGTGTTCACGGCCGTCGAGGGCGGGCTGCTCGTCGAGGAGTGCGCGGAGCTGCCCGAGGCGCTGCACGACGTGGCCCGGGTCGGGTCGGTGTTCGAGACGGTCGCCGGGCTGAACCTGTGGGAGTGGTTCGGGCAGGGCCCCTGGGAGTCGTACCCGGACCGGGCCGCGGGCGCGCCCGTCGGTCACCACGCGCTGCCGGTGGACGAGCTGTTCACGCCCTATCTGCGGCCCCAGGAGAGCGGCGGGCGGCACGGCGTACGGCGGTTCACGTTGTCCGCGCCGGACGCCACCGGCCTGGCGGTGCGGCTCGACCGGCCCCGCCAGGTGTCCGTGACCCGGCATCGCGCGGCCGACCTCGCCGCCGTCGCGCACCACGACGAACTGGTGCCGCGGGCCGGGTGCGTGGTGCACATCGACGCGGCGCACCGCGGGCTGGGCACGGCCTCGTGCGGGCCCGACACCTTCGCCTCCTACCTCATCGCCGCCGGCGTCCACCGCTGGAGCTGGACGCTGCGCGTTCTCTGAGTTCCTCCCCTCCCCGTCACCTCATGGAGCACCCGTGTGCACTTCGCATGACCACGACCGGGGCGAGGCGCCCCAGGCCGGTGCCGGCAGACGCAGTTTCCTGCGGGCGACCGCGCTGCTCGGCGCCACCGCCGCCGCGGTGAGCGCGCTGCCCGCCGTCACCGCCGAGGCCGCCGCGTCGAGTTGGCGCCCCGACCCGGACAGCCGCCGCTTCACGCTCGCCGTGATGCCCGACACCCAGTACCTCTTCGACGGGCCGAGCATCGACAAGGCGCCCGTCGAGGCCTCGCTGCGCTATCTGCTGGAGCACGGCCGGGAGGAGAACATCGTCTTCCTGTCGCACCTCGGGGACCTCACGCAGAACGGCGCGAAGGAGGAGTTCGCGGCGATCGGCGAGGCGTTCCGGCTGCTGGACCGGCGGGGCGTCGGCTACAGCGTCCTGGCCGGCAACCACGACGTGAGGTCGTCGACGACCGACCAGCGCGGTGCGACACCGTACCTGGACGCCTTCGGGCCGCGGCGGTTCGAGGGGCAGCGGACGTTCGGCGGTGCCTCCCCGGACGGCTACAACTCCTTCCACCTGTTCACGGCGGGCGGCCGGGAGTGGATGGTGCTCGCGCTGGACTGGCGGCTGTCGCCGCAGGGGTACGCGTGGGCGAAGGAGGTCATGGCGCGGCACCCGAGGACGCCGGTGATCCTCACGACCCACGAACTGGTCGTCGAGGACGACGCGTTGTCGGCCTACGGGCAGCAGCTGTGGGACCAGCTGATCGAGGACCACGACCAGATCTTCCTCACCCTCAACGGGCACTACTGGCCCGCCGCCCGGGCCACCCGCGAGAACGCGGCCGGGCACGACGTCCATCTGCACCTGACGAACTACCAGAACCGCTATTTCGGCGGCGCGGCGATGATCCGCCTCTACCGCTTCGACCTGGACCGGAACGTCATCGACGTGGAGACGGTCTCCCCGTGGATCCTGGGCCGGGCGAAGAAGGGGCTCAACGAGCTGGAGCGGCAGGAGATGGAGCTGAGCGGCGACGCCGACCGGTTCTCCGTCGACATCGACTTCCAGGAGCGCTTCTCCGGGTTCGCGCCCGTGCCCGCGCGGCCGGCGCGGCCCGTGGCGAAGATGCTGGTGCCGGGCACCGTCGCCTACTGGCGCTTCGAGCAGCCCGTGGACGGCACGGACGGCACGGTCCGCGACCTGTCCGGGCGGGGCAACGACCTCTCCCTGGTCACCGTGGGCGGCGGGACGCTGGGCTGGTCCGCCGACCACCACCCCGACCAGCCGGGCCACGGCAGCCTGGAGTTCCGGGGCTTCAAGTCGCCGCTGAAGGGCGCCTATCTGCGCACGGTCGACGCCGCCCCGCTCAACCGGGCCACCTTCGAGGACGGCTACACCATCGAGGCGTTCTACCGGCTGCCCGCCGACTGGGACCCGGACCACAACGCCTGGTCGGGCCTGGTGAGCCGGACGGGCACGGGCGGCGCGGCCGGCAAGACCGCCGACGACCCCGACGAGCCGCTCGCCACGCTGTCGCTCTCCAACGACCGCGAACCGCAGTGGGCGATGCGCCCGCTCAACCAGCAGGGCATCGCCACCAACTGGGGCCAGGAGACCCCGCTGGAGACCTGGTGGCACCTGGCCGTCGTCAACGACGGCACGCACACCACGCTGTACGTCGAGGGCTGCCCGGTGGTCCGCAACCCCAGGGCGTCCGCGGTCGGCATCACCTCCGTCGGCCTGCCCTGGCTGCTCGGCGGCTACGAGTACGGCGGGAAGATCGACCAGATCCTGCACGGCCGGCTCGGCGACGTCCGGATCGTCGCACGGGCGCTGCCCGTCACCTCCTTCATGAACCACTGACCGGCGAGGACCCGTGATGACCGAGCAGCAGCTGCCCGCCTGGGCCGACCCGTCCGTCTCCCCCGCCGCCCTCGATCCGCAGGGCGTCTCCCGCCGCGGGCTCCTGCGCCGCGCGGGCCTGTTCGGCGCCGCCTTCGCCCTGGGTTCGGCGGCCACCCCCGCCCGCGCGGCCGGCGACGGCGGACGGCTGGGCGGCGAGGACCCCCGCCTCGCCTACCTCGTCGGCGACCACCACATCCACACCGTCTACAGCCACGACGCCAAGTACACCTTCTCCCAACTGGCCGCCGCGGGCGCGAAGTACGGCCTGGACTGGATGGTGTTCACCGAGCACTCCAACTTCGGGCACGCCGACTTCGGCGCGGCGCTGGAGCACGAGGAGATCCTCAGGGCACGGGCGGAGAACCCGCGCCAGCTGATCTTCCAGGGCCTGGAGTGGTACATCCCCGCGGCCGAGCACTGCACGGTGTTCATCGCGCCCGGCCCGCACGAGGTCGACGTGCTCACCCGCTTCGAGCGCGCCTACGACGGCAAGCTCCTCGCCTACGACAAGGGCGGACCCGCCGACGCGGACACCGCCCGCAACGAGGCGCACGCCGTGAAGGCCCTCAAGTGGCTGGAGGGGCAGCGCCGTTCGGGCTACGTCGACGACGTCCTGGTCCTCGCCAACCATCCCATGCGTCTCGGCATCGACTCCCCGCACGAGATGCGCAACTGGCGGGACGCGGCGCCCGGCATCATGATCGGCATGGAGGGCGCGCCCGGCGCCCAGGGCGCGGCCATCCCCGGCTGGCGCGGGGCGAACTCGATCCGCGGCGAGTACGAGAACAAGCCGTCCGCGCAGTCCTGGCCCGGCTACCCGGCGGACGCCTACCTGACCTACGGGGGCTTCGACTGGGCGACCGCGACCGTCGGCGGGCTGTGGGACTCGCTGCTCGCCGAGGGCCGGCTGTTCTCCGTCACCACCAACTCCGACGCCCACCGGATCGTCTTCGACACGTGGAAGAACGGCGACTGGCAGCCCGGCCAGACCTTCGACACCACCGGAAAGCTGCCCGACCCGGTGAACACGGACACCCCGCAGCCGGGCAGCGACTTCTGGCCGGGGCAGTTCAGCCGCACCCACGTGGGCGTGACCCGCTACGGCTACCGGGCGGTCATGGCGGGTCTGCGGGCGGGCCGCGTCTGGCTCGACCACGGACACCTGCTCGACGGGCTCGACGTCCGGCTGAAGCGGGAGCGCGACCGGGGCCGGGGCGTGACGCTCGGCGGCCGGCTGCGGGTCCGCGCGGGCGAGAGGCTGACGCTGGAGGTCACGGTGACGACCGCCTCGCGCCCCAACCCGCAGGGCATCCTCCCCGAGTTGGCGCACGTGGACGTCATCCGCGGCGCGGTACGCGGGCCCGTCACCGACCGCGACTCCTGGAAGGCCCCGGACACGCGGGTCGTCCGGTCGCAGGACGTCTCCGGCCGCACGGGCACCTACACCCTGCGCGTCCCGCTCGACGCGGGCGAGGAGTCCTTCTACGTCCGGCTGCGCGGCAGCGACGGCAACCGGCACGGCACCGGCTACCTCGGCGCCTCGGTCGACCCGCACGGGCCGGTCCCGCACCCGCCCGGGGACGGTGACCCGTGGGCCGATACGTGGTTCTATTCGAACCCCGTGTTCGTCGACGTGGAAGGGTCCTGACCTGATGAGACGTCAACTGCTGGCGGCGACAGCGTTATTGAGTGCCTTCGCGCTGGGCGCCGGTACGGCCTCGGCCGCCGGCGCCCCGCGGTGGGCGGAGACCGGAACGACGTACACCGGCACCCTCGGTGGCGGGCAGGGCCTGGCCAGCCGCGCGGACGGCTCCCTGCTGTTCCGCGGACTGGCCTCCATCCCGCTGGACCTGAGAGTCAAGGGCTGGAACCACATAGGCGACCCGGACATCGCGCGCGGTCATGTCTTCGACGCCTACCAGGGCCCGGACAACGCCCAGTCCAAGATGTTCGCGGTCACCACCCCGGCCGGGAAGCGCTACGAGTACGTCCACCCGCTCGACGCGGGCGAGAAGCTCAACAACTCCTTCGCGGCCGTCTCGCCCGACGGGCAGTGGCTGGTCTCGGGCGAGTGGGGCCTGCAGAACCGGCTCCAGGTCTTCCCCGCTCCCCTGCTCAACCCGTCCACTCCGGCCACCGGAGGCACGCTGGCGCAGGCCGGGCAGATCACCCTGGACAAGCCGGTCCGCGACATCCAGGGCTGTGACTTCGTCACCGGCACCCGCCTGCTGTGCGCCTCGAACGACGCCACAGGCACCCTCTTCCCCCAGGTCCGGCCGCTCCTCCAGGTCGACCTGCCGCACGAGGTCGACGGGCGGCCGGTCACCGGCACGGTGACGAGCCTGTTCGCGCTGCCGCAGCGCAGCACGTGCACGGGCACCTTCGAGACGGAAGGCATCGACCACGACGCGCGCGGCGGCACCCTGCGGGTGCAGATGATCCCGCCCGGGGTGTGCGCGGTGACGACGGCCGTGCACGCGTACCAGCAGGTCACGGACTGATCGGGCGGAGGTACGGTGGGCCGCGTGACCGGTGAAGAGTCGCTGCGGCCCCAGTCCCTCATGCTGACGTTCCTGGGCGACCAGGTGCTCGGCCGTGACGTGTGCGTGTACTCCGGCAGCGTCATCGACGTGTTCGCCCGCGCCGGGATCGGCGAGCAGGCCACCCGCTCCACGCTGACCCGCATGGTGAACCGGGGCCTGCTGCGCCGCCAGCGCGAGGGCCGCCGCATGTACTTCGGGCTGACCGAACGCTCGGCGGCGGTGCTGCGCGACGGTGAGCGGCGCATCTGGCAGACCGGTGCCGTCAACCGGCACTGGGACGGCACCTGGACGCTGCTCGGCTTCTCCCTGCCCGAGTCCTGGCAGCGCCAGCGCCACGACCTGCGCTCCCAGCTGACCTGGAGCGGCTTCGGCCCGCTGTTCAACGGCCTGTGGATCGCCCCGGGCGAGGTCGACGTGTCGGCCCTGGTGGCCGAGCTCGGCCTGTCCGCGCACGTGAAGGTGTTCCGGGCGCACGCGGACGCCGGCATGGACATCGGGCAGATGATCGAGGAGACCTGGGAGCTGTCCGACCTGGCCGCCGGTTACGCGGGGTTCGTACGGCGCTGGCAGCCCTGGCAGGACCGGCTGCCGGAGGCCGACGAGGCGCTCGTGCTGCGGCTGCGGCTGCAGACGGAGTGGCTGCGGATCGTGCGGCGGGACCCGCGCCTGCCCGTCAAGCACCTGCCGGACGACTGGCCGGCGGAAGGGGCCGAGAAGACGTTCCGGGCCGTGCACGAGCGGCTCTCACCGCTCGCCCGTGACGCCTCGGAACGCCTTCTGGACCTGGTGCCCGCGCGGCCTCAGGCGTAGAACCGCGACAGGCTCTGCAGCACCGCCGCCGGCTTGCCGCCGCCCTCGATCTCGATGGCGCCCTCCACGGTGATCTGCACACCGCCGGGCACGTCCTCGACCTCGGCGAGCCTCGCCGTGAGCCGGATGCGGGAGCCGGCCTTCACCGGAGCGGGGAAGCGCACCTTGTTCAGGCCGTAGTTGACCTTCGTGGTGACGCCCTGGACGTCCAGCAGTTCGGTGAAGAGCGGGATGAAGAGGGAGAGCGTGAGGTAGCCGTGCGCGATGGGGGCGCCGAAGGGGCCCGCCTTGGCGCGCTCGGGGTCCACGTGGATCCACTGGTGGTCGCCCGTGGCGTCGGCGAAGGTGTCGATCCGCTCCTGGGTGACCTCGATCCACTCGCTGGTGCCGAGGTCGCCGCCGGCGAGCTTCTTCAGTTCGTCGAGGCCGTTGACGGTGATGCTCATGCGGTTCCTTACTGGTTGCCGTAGCGCTTGCGCACACGGGACTTGAGGAGCTTTCCGGAGGCGGTGCGGGGCAGTTCGTCCGCCAGCACCAGCGATTTCGGGATCTTGTACTTGGCGAGGTGTCCCGCGAGCCCGGCGAGCACCTCGTCGGGGTCGAGCGCGGCACCCTCGCGGGGCACGACGACCGCGCGCGGCACCTCGCCCCACTTGTCGTCCGGCACCCCGATCACCGCGCACTCGGCGATGTCCGGGTGGGCGAGGAGCCGGTCCTCGATCTCGGCGGGGTAGACGTTCTCCCCGCCCGAGATGATCATGTCCTTGATGCGGTCGACGATGTGGACGTATCCGTCCTCGTCGACCTGGGCGGCGTCGCCGCTGCGGAACCAGCCGTCCGCGAAGGACGCGGCCGTCTCCTCGGGCAGCCCCCAGTAGCCGGGCATCACGTGCGGCCCGCGCACCACGACCTCGCCGACCTCGCCGACGTCGACGGGCGTCAGGTCGGGCCGTACGACGCGGACGTCGCTGAAGAAGTGCGGCACGCCCGCCGACCCCGCCTTGCTCACGGCGTGCTCGGCGTCCAGGAAGAGCGTGCCGGGGGCGGCCTCGGTCATGCCGTAGCCCTGGAGGAAGGTCAGGCCGCGCTCCTGGTAGGCGGCGATCAGCGGGGTCGGGACCGGGGAGCCGCCGCAGGTCAGGATCCGCAGCGAGGACAGGTCGGCGTCCGGCCAGCGCGGGTGGCGGGCCACCTGGTCGAACATCGTCGGCACGCCGAACATGAAGGTGATCCGGTGCCGTGCGATCAGGTCGAAGGTGGCGTCCGGGTCGAACGCCTCGACCAGGACGCAGGTGCCGCCCTTCAGCAGGACCGGCAGGGTCAGCATGTTCAGGCCGGCGGTGTGGAACAGCGGGGCCGAGACCAGGGCGCGCTCGTCGGCGATCAGGTCGGTGTCGACGAGGACGTTGACCGCGTTCCACGTGAGGTTGCCGTGGGTGAGCATGGCGCCCTTGGGGCGGCCGGTCGTACCCGAGGTGTACATGATGATGCAGGTGTCGTCGGCGCCGACGGGTTCGTCGATCGGCTCCGCGGACGCCCCGGCGATCGCCGCCTCGTACTCGGGCCCCACCTCCACGTAGGCGCGTACGTCCGTGCTGCCCGGCAGGCCCGCGACCAGACCGGCGTGGGACGGGCCGTAGACCAGGGCCTTCGCGCCGGAGTCGGCGAGCTGGTAGGCGATCTCCGGCCCGGCGAGGCGGATGTTGAGCGGGACGAAGACCGCGCCGAGCGTGCCGGCCGCGAACAGCGTCTCCAGGTAGGAGGGGTGGTTCGGGCCGAGGTAGGCGATCCGGTCGCCGCGGCGCACGCCCCGGGCGCGCAGGGCATGGGCCAGGCGTGTGGTGCGGGTGTGCAGGGTGCCGTAGTCGGTGGCGTGCTCGCCGTGGATCAGGGCGGTGCGGTGCGGGGTCTTGCGGGCCCGGCGTGCGGGCCACGACCCCAGTCCCTCGTTGCGCATGTCACGCCCCTTACGTCTTGGTCAGCCCGAGCAGGCGGGCGGCGTTCTCCTTGAGGATCTTCGGCCGCACCTCGTCCTTGATCGACAGCTTCTCGAAGTCGGCGAGCCAGCGGTCGGGGGTGAGGACGGGGAAGTCGGATCCGAAGAGCACCTTGTCCTTCAGCAGCGTGTTCGCGTACTGCACGAGCTGCGGCGGGAAGTACTTCGGCGACCAGCCGGACAGGTCGATGTGCACGCCCGGCTTGTGCGTGGCGACGGCGAGGGCCTCGTCCTGCCAGGGGAAGGACGGGTGCGCCAGGATGATCTTCAGGTGCGGGAAGTCGGCGGCGACGTCGTCGACGTGGAGGGGGTTGGAGTACTTGAGGCGGATGCCGCCGCCGCCCGGGACGCCCGCGCCGATGCCCGTCTGGCCGGTGTGGAAGAGGGCGATGGTGCCGGTCTCCTCGATCACCTCGTACAGGGCGTACGCCACCGCCCGGTCGTTGGGGAAGAACCCCTGGATGCTGGGGTGGAACTTGAAGCCCTTGACCCCGTACTCCTCGACCAGCCGGCGGGCCTGCCGTACGCCCGCCTTCCCCCGGAAGGGGTCGATGGAGGCGAAGGGGATGAGGACGTCGGCGTTGGCGGCGGCGGCCTCGGCGACCTCCTCGTTCGGGACGGGCGGGGTGCCGGTGGCTGACTCGGCGTCCACCGTGAAGATCACGGCGGCCATGTTCCGCTCCCGGTAGTAGGCGGCCGTCTCCTCCAGCGTGGGCTTCCGCTTGCCCTCGACCTTGAAGTAGGCGGAGGAGGCGTCGTGCAGGTCGTCGTCCAGGGAGGAATGCCCCTTGGAGGACACCTCCGCGTGGGTGTGGACGTCGATCGCGACGAGTGACTCCGGGTCCATCACGCGGTCCATCACGCCTCCGGGAACTTCGGCGCCGGGATGCCGACCGACTGGAGTTCGGCGCCGACCGAGGTGGGCCAGGCGTCCGCCAGGGTGCCGGGGGTCCAGCCGCCGTCGGCGTAGGCCGCCCTGATCTCCTGCGGATGCGACCAGAGTGCCACCTTGTCGCCGCCGATGCCGACGCACTGGCCGGTCACACCGCGCGCGGCCTCGGAGGCCAGGAACGGGACGAGGGCGGCGCAGTCCTCGGGGGTGCCGAAGCCCTCGCCCTTGCGCAGGAAGTCCGGCAGCGGCTCGCCGTTCCTCATGGCCTCGATGTACGGGGCGAAGGCGGGGATGGTCTCGGTCATCGCGGTCGCGGCGACCGGCACGATCGCGTTGACGGTGATGTTCGCCCGGCCCAGCTCCATGGACCAGGTGCGGGCCATCGCCGCGATGCCGGCCTTGGCGGCGGCGTAGTTCGTCTGGCCGAAGTTGCCGCGCTGTCCGGCCGGGGAGCCGACCAGGATCAGCGAGCCGCCCTCGCCCTGCTCGCGCATCCGCACGGCGGCGGCACGGGCGCAGGTGAAGGTGCCCTTCAGATGCGTGGTGATCACCGCGTCGAAGTCCTCGTCGGACATCTTCCACAGCACCTTGTCGCGCAGGATGCCCGCGTTGGTGACCAGGACGTCCAGCCGGCCGAACTCCTCGACCGCGCGGGCGACCAGCCGGTCCGCCGCCTCGGTGGTGCCGACCGGGACCACCTCGGCCACGGCCGTGCCGCCCGCCTCGGTGAGGGACTTCACGGCCGCCTCGGCCACCGCCTCGTCGACGTCGTTGACGACCACGGACGCGCCGTGGGCGGCCAGGGCATGGGCATAGGCGAGGCCGAGGCCCCGGCCGCTTCCGGTGACGACGGCGGCCTTGCCGGTGAGATCGATGCTGGGCACGAGCGGGTCCCTTCGCATGGTGATACGGGCGGTGCGGCTACGAGATCGAAGCTAAGAGCAATAATTGTTGTCGTCAATAGTTGTTGCCGTCCGCCGTGTGCGGGACACTGGACCGGACCAGCGTTCGCCGCACGACCAGGGAGCCCGCCATCAGCCGCCAGCACGCCATGAACCAGGCCCCCATCGACGCCCACGAGCCGTGGATGCGCGGGCTGCACGCCGACACGGGCTACCTGCTGTACCGCCTGGGCCTGCGCTCGGGGCAGCTGTTCAACGCCTGCCTCCAGGAGTCGGGCCTGCGCCTGCGCCACTACGCGGTGCTGCGCTTCCTCGCCACCTCCGACGGCACCCTCCAGCGCGAGCTGAGCGCCCGGCTCGGCTACGACCCCAGCGCGATCGTCGGTCTGGTCGACGACCTCGAGAAGCTGGGCTTCGCCGAGCGCCGCCCCTCCCCCGACGACCGCCGCAGCCGGATCGTCGTACTGACCGAGAGCGGCCGCGCGTTCCTCCGCGACACCGACGAGGCCGGCCAGCGGGTGACCGGCGAACTGCTGGCCCCGCTGGACCCGGCCGAACGGGAGACGCTGCACGCGCTGCTGCTGCGGATCGCGGAGGACGGACTGAACTGATGTTGTGCAAATGATTGACGGCTGCACGTCTGATGCCTAACTTCACGGGGCAACCGAGACCCGTCCCCAGGGAGCTCCCCGTGCAGCCATCCCCCTCTGCCGCTCAACTCGCCCCCGATCCGCGGCAGTTGCGCCGCGTCGCCGTGTCCGGCCTGCTCGGCACGGCCGTCGAGTTCTACGACTTCCTCGTGTACGGAACCGTCGCCGCGCTCGTCTTCGGCGAGTTGTTCTTCCCGCAGGCCGACCCGGCGGTCGGCACCATCGCGGCGTTCGGCACGTTCGCCGCGGGCTATCTGGCCCGTCCGCTGGGCGGCATCGTCTTCGGCCACTTCGGCGACCGGCTCGGCCGCAAGTCGATGATGCTGCTGACCATGGTCCTGATGGGCTGCGGCAGCTTCCTCATCGGCCTGCTGCCGACGTACGACGCGATCGGGGTCTGGGCGCCGGTCCTGCTCGTCGCCCTGCGCGTCGTGCAGGGCATCGCCATCGGCGGCGAGTGGGGCGGCGCGATGCTGATGGTCGTCGAGCACGCCGAGCACGCGCAGGGGTCCCGGCGCGGCCTGTGGTCCAGCTTCACCCAGCTCGGCGCCCCGCTCGGTTCCGTGCTGTCCGCCGGTGTGGTCACCCTGGTCGCCACGCTGCCCGACGACGACTTCCGTTCCTGGGGCTGGCGGGTGCCGTTCCTGCTGAGCATCGTGCTGCTGGCCGTCGGGCTGTTCGTGCGCCTGAAGGTCGCCGAGAGCCCGCTGTTCGCGCAGGTCAAGCGGGAGCCCGTGGACAAGCCGCCGATCGTTGAGGTGCTGCGCCGCCCGAAGCCGGTGCTGCTGGCCGCGTGCGTCGGCATCGGCGCGTTCACCGCCCAGTCGCTGCTGACCAGCTTCATGATCTCCTACGCCGTCGACCAGGGGTACACCCGCCCGCAGGTGCTGACCGCGGTGACGGTCGCCTCCTGCGTGGCCCTGGCCGTGCTGCCCGCCGCGTCCGCGCTGTCGGACCGGGTCGGCCGCCGGCCCGTCGTGCTCGCCGGTGCCGTCGCCTCGGCGGCGCTCGCCTTCCCCGTGCTGGCCCTGGTCGACTCCGGCTCGCCCGGCCTGCTGATCCTCGCCCTGGCCCTCGGCCACGGCGTGGCCCAGTCCACGATGTACGGGCCGCTCGGCGCCCTGCTCACCGAGATGTTCGGCACCCGCGTCCGCTACACCGGCGCCTCCCTCGGCTACCAGGGCGCCACCCTGATCGGCGCCGGGTTCTCCCCGCTGATCGCCGGCAGCCTCCTCGCCTCCTTCGGCGGCGGCAGCGCCCCGGTGTCGCTGCTGCTGTGCGCGGGCGCGGCGATCACCGCCGTCACCGTGTGGCGGCTGCGCGAGACCCACACGGACGCCCTGGACTCCCCCACCGCCACCCCCACCCTGGAAGGAACGCCGCGTTGAGGATCCGCCTCGCTTTACTGACCGCCTGCCTGTCCCTGGCGGTGACCGCGCTGCCGGCGCAGGCCGCCGCCACGGACACCCACCTGGAGGGCCGGCTCCCCTCCGGCGCCGCCTACGTGATGGACGTCCCCGCGTCCTGGAACGGCACGGTGCTGCTGTACAGCCACGGCTACACCCCGGCCGGGGCCCCCAACCCGGCCCAGAACACGCCCGGTCCGGCCGCCCGCGACACACTGCTGGCCGAGGGGTACGCCCTGATCGGCTCCTCGTACGCGACGACCGGCTGGGCCGTCACGGAAGCGGTCCCCGACCAGCTGGCCACCCTGGACCTGTTCACGCAGAGGTTCGGGGCGGCGCGGCGGACCCTCGCCTGGGGCACGTCCTACGGCGGGTTCGTCACCGCGATGCTCGCCGAGCGGCACCCCGGCCGCTTCGACGGTTCGCTGTCGATGTGCGGGCTGGTGCAGGGCGGCGTCGCCAACTGGAACAGCACCCTGGATCCGGTGTTCGCACTGCGCACCCTGCTCGCCCCGGGCTCCGGTGTCCCGCTCGCGGACTTCGCCGGTCAGGCGGAGGCGGTCGCCGCCGCCAAGTCGCTCACCTCCAAGGTCGACGCCGCCCAGCGGACCCCCGAGGGCCGGGCCCGGATCGCCCTGGCCGCCGCCCTGCACAACATCCCCGGCCACAACGACCCCTCGCAGACCGAGCCCGGTCCCACGGACTGGGAGGCCCGGCAGGCCAACCAGTACACCGCCGTCCGGGGCCTGCTGCAGATGCCCGCCTTCAGCTGGCGGCAGGAGGCCGAGAGCCGGGCCGGCGGCAACCCGTCCTGGAACACGGGGGTCGACTACGGGGTGATGCTCGCCCGGTCCCCGCTGTACAAAGAGGTGACCGAGCTCTACAAGGAGGCGGGACTGTCCTTGCGCACCGACCTCTCGGCCCTGGGCCGGGCACCCCGGATCTCCGCCGACGCGTCGGCCGTGCGGTGGATGCGGGACACCAGCGTGCTCTCCGGCCGGCTGGCCGACCCCCAGCTGAACATCCACACGACCGGTGACGCGCTGATCCCGGTGCAGGCGCAGAGCGCCTACCGGCGGGCGGCCACCGCGGCGGGCTCGTCGGGGCTCCTGCGCCAGGCGTACGTGGACGGCCCCGGCCACTGCACCTTCACCACCGGCGAGACACTGGCCGCCCTGCGCACCCTGGAACACCGCCTGGACACGGGCCGCTGGGACGTCTCGCCCGGCGCGCTCAACGCCCGCGCGCGGGCGGCGGACCCGGCGGCCGAGCCCCGCTACGCCCCCTACCGCCCGACCGCCTACCCCCGCCCCTACGACCTCTCCCACCCGGGAGACGCCCGGCCATGACCGTTCTGCCCCGGGGCGCCCCCACCGCCGCCGACCGGCTGCTGTCCGTGCTCGCGGCCTTCGACCACGAGCACCCGGCGCTGAGCCTGACGGACATCAGCCGGCGGGCCGGGCTGACCCTGACCACCGCGCACCGGCTGGTGGGCGCGCTCACCGAGTGGGGCGCCCTGGAGCGGGACGAGTCCGGCGTCTACCACGTCGGACTCCGGCTGTGGGAGGTCGCCGCACTGGCGCCCCGGGGCCTCGCCCTGCGGCAGATCGCGCTGCCGTACCTGGAGGACCTGTACGAGGCGACGCACGAGAACGTGCAGCTGGCCGTGCGGGACGGCCGGGACGTCGTCTACATCGAGTGGCTGTCGGGCCGTTCGGCGGTCGGCGTGCACATCCGCGTCGGCGCGCGCTGGCCGCTGCACGCCACCGGGGTCGGGCTCGCCCTGCTGGCGCACGGCGAGCCGGAGTTCCAGGAGGAGTACTGCACGGGCGGCCTGGCGTCCTTCACCTCGTACACGATCACCGATCCGGGGCGGCTGCGGCGGGTGCTGGCCGAGGTGCGGCGGTCGGGGATCGCGGTGAGCGACCGTCAGGTCACGGAGGACGCCCTGTCGGTGGCCGCGCCGGTACGCGGTGCGGACGGCACGGTGACCGCCGCCGTCTCGATCGTGGTGCCCCACGCGGACGCCCAGGTGCCGGTGCTGGCCCCGGCGGTACGGGTGGCGGCGCGCGGCATCTCGCGGGCGCTGGGGTGGCAGCCGGAGCGGGCCTGAACCGCGCCCGCCCAGGACGCGGCGGGATCAGCAGTTGCCCGGCATGGGCCGGCCGGCGAAGCGGTCGCCGAGCCACTTCACCACGTCGTCGACCGCCTGGAAGTCGGCCAGGAGGTGGTCGCCGAGGTAGGTGTTCCACTGGGTGGGGACGCGGGCGTCGCAGTACGCCCGGCGCGTGGCCTCCTCGGTCTCGGCGGGGATCACCTCGTCGAGCAGGCCGCGGTACTGGAGCACGGGGAAGCGGATCTCGTGGCGGGCGCCGGATCCGGCGGGCCCGACGCCGGTGCCGAGCTTGTTCGTCTCGACGATCTGGCCCCAGGTCCTGCCGTCGGGGCCGCGCACCGCGAAGATCTGGTCGAGCGTCAGCCGGTCGCGGGTGTAGTTCTCCGTCCGGCCGCCGGCGAAACGGGCGAGGGTGCCGACCAGACAGAGCGTCTTCGCGTCCCGTACGGCGGTGCGGCCCTCCTCGTCGAGGAGTTCGTCGAAGGGCATCTCCGGGTGGGTGGTGGCCATGCCGATGACGGCGTCGAGCAGGAACCCGGCGAACGCCCCGCCGTCGAGGCTCCTCGCCACGACCTTCAGGTCCCCGGGCACCCCGCCGGACGCCACGCCCACGACGTTCAGACCCGGGGCGTACGACCGCGCCAGCTGCGCAGCCCACAGGCTGCCGGCGCCGCCCTCGGAGTAGCCCCACAGGCCGACCGGGGCCGCGGCGCTCAGCCCGCTGCCGGGCACCCGGGGCGCCGCCCGCGCGATGTCCAGCAGCGCGTGTCCCGCGTCGGCGCCCGAGACGTACGGATGGACCTGGCCGTCGAGGTAGCCGGCGCCGTCCGTGGCCGCGACGGCGTACCCGGCGCGCAGCAGCGCGGCGATGTTGCCGCCCTCGTAGGCGTCCTGGTACTCGCCCGCGAGCTGCTTGGAGAAGGCGCACTGGGGCCCGATGCCGAGGGTGCCGGGCGCGAACGCGACCAGGGGACGCTCGCCGGGGCCGGTCCACGCCGCCCGGGGCACGACGACCGTGCCGGACACGGCGACGGGCCGGCCCCGTCCGTCCGTCGAGGCGTACTGCACCTTCCAGGCGGTCAGCGGAACGTCGCCGACGAGCGGCAGGGCGTCGACCCGGCGGCAGGCGAGGACGGTACCGGGGACGGCGGTGACGCTCGCCGGGGGCTGGTAGATCGCGGCGTCGGCCGCGGCGCAGTCGGCCGCCGGTGCGGCGTCGGCCGTCGCCGCGGGGACGGCGAGCGCGGTCGCGAACAGGGCACCGGCCCCGAGCAGCGCGACTCTGCGCACCGACGGCTTCTTCGACCTGTGTGACATCACGTCTGAGGCTCCTTCGGTGGGGGGAGCTGAGGCGTGACGACGGTACGAACGCGTCGGTGAGCAGTGCTAGTTAAAGAATTACGAACCGTGCGGTGCCCAGGTGCGCGGCGGTGACAAAGCCCGCTCGGCTCGCGCCCGGAGGCCCAGGTGGGGTGCTGCTGGAGACCGGACGGCAGGTCCTACGCCACGCAGAACTCGTTGCCCTCCGGGTCGCTCAGCACCACCCCGTAGTAGTCCATGTCCGGCTCGTCCATGGTGCGCAGGACCGTCGCGCCCGCCGCGACCAAGCGGTCGACCTTCGCCGCGACCCGCCGGGTGCGCTCCGGCAGGGGAACGCCCCGGCCGCCGCCCACCTTGAGGTCGAGATGCACCCGGTTCTTGACGGTCTTGCCCTCCGGCACCTGCTGGAACCAGATGCGGGGCCCCTTCCCCTCGGGATCGACGATCGACTCGGGAGTCTCCCCGGCCCCGTCGGTCAGCTCCTCCGCCGGGACCCCCATGTCCTCCCAGTAGGCCCGCCAGCTGGGGTGCCCGCCCGGAGGCGGCTCGGGCTCGTAACCGAGGGCCCGCGTCCAGAAGTTCACCAGGGTCGCCGGGTCGGCGCAGTCGATGGTCACCTGCAACGTCACATCCATGCCGCGAGCATCGCAGGAGGGTCTGACAACGGCCCGGCGCGCCGTGATCCCGGACAAGTCGTCCGTGGAGAGGCAACCGTTGCCCGCCGTGGGCAGTCGGACTCCGCGGAGGGCCCGACGGGCCCTGGGACGGGGGGGTCGGCGATGATGCGGGACGGGGCACGGTGGCTGGGGTCACGCGGCGGGCGGTGGGGGCTGCTGCGGCTGCTCGTGCTGGTCGGGCTCGCGGTGCTCACGGGGCTCTTCGCCGCCTTGGCCGGGCTGCCCTCGTGGACGCCGGTGATCGGGGTCCTGCTGCTGCTGTTCATCGACGACGTACTGAAGGCGCACGGCAAGCGGCGGGCTGCCCGGCGGGACGAGTAACCGGGGTGGCCCGCCCGCCTGTTGAGGAGCCGCCGGACAGGGCCCGGCGGTGAGGCCGGCCCCCGAAAAGCAGTGGCACCGCGCCGCCGTGCGTCACTACCGTGACGCCGGACCGAGTCGTCTGACCAAGGACCTGCCGTTGTACACCCTGTGAGACCTCCCGAGCGATGAATCGTCGCGCGTCGCGCATCCGCGCCGCGCTCCTTTTTGCTGCGGACTTCTCACTGAAACCGGTGTACTCCTGTGCTCGAAAACTGGGTGGTCACGCCCACCTGCCTGCCGCTCGTCGTCCGCCGTTGCCACACATGCGCGGCGGAGCGCTTCCGGGCAAGCGGTAAATTCCGCGTCAACGCCAACCACAAGGTCATCGACGCCTGGCTCCTCGTGCTCTGTACCGGCTGCGGGGAAACAGCCAAGCTCCCGATCCTGGAGCGGATGAACGTGCGCTCCGTACGACCCGAGCTGCTGGAGCGGCTGCATGACAACGACCTCGGCCTGACAGCCGAACTGCTCCAGGATCCGCTCGTCAGGCACCGCAATCGCATCGCCCTCGACTGGGACGGCGCCTGGCGCCTCGACACCGGCGGAACGGACCACGGGGACCGCGAGGTGATCGACGTCTCGGTCCGCTTCGCCGCGCCGATCCCGGTCCGGCCGGTGCGGCTGATCGCTCAGGGCTGCGGTCTGTCACGGGCGGAGGTGGAGAGACTGATCGCTGACGGGAAACTCGTCTCGGCGGTCCGCCTGAACGGCAAGCTCTCCGGCGACTTCACCTTCACGCTCAAGCGCTGAGCCCTCCTCAGAAGCGGCGGGGCCTGTCCGGCGAGAGCCGCCGGACAGGCCCCGGCCCTCCGCGAGACCGCCTCGTTCAGGCTCTGCACCCAGAAACCGCCCCGCACTTTTCCTGGCTTTACCTCTTGACGACCTGCTGACGGGGGAGCACATTGACGGCACTTTGAGAGCGCTCTCATCCTCCTCCAAGCGAGAGGCCCCCACATGAGCGAAACCTCCGGCACCTCCCGCAGACCCCGCCCCTTCCGGCGGGCCTTCGTCGCCGTCGTCGGCACGCTCGGACTCGCGGCGGCCGCCGCCACGGCCGCCACTCCGGCCGCGAACGCCTCCGCACCACCGCCCCCGTCGGGCTGGACGCAGGTGTTCGTGGACGACTTCGACGGGCCGGCCGGCAGCGGCGTCAACACCTCCCACTGGCAGTACGCGACCGGCAAGGGCTACCCGGGCGGCCCCGCCAACTGGGGCACCGGCGAGGTCGAGACGATGACGAGCAGCACCGACAACGTCTCCCTCGACGGCAACGGCAACCTGCGCATCACGCCCCGCCGGGACGCCGCCGGGAACTGGACCTCCGGCCGCATCGAGACCAACCGCACCGACTTCCAGCCCCCGGCCGGCGGAAAGCTGCGCGTCGAGTCACGGCTCCAGGTGCCGAACGTCACCGGAGCGGCGGCCAAGGGGTACTGGCCCGCCTTCTGGATGCTGGGCGCCCCCTACCGCGGCAACTACTGGAACTGGCCGAGCGTCGGCGAGCTGGACATCATGGAGAACACCCAGGGCCAGAACACGGTGTTCGCCACGATGCACTGCGGCACCTCCCCCGGCGGCCCCTGCAACGAGACCAGCGGCATCGGCAGTTCGACCACCTGCCAGGGCACCACCTGTCAGGCCGGGTTCCACACGTACCGGATGGAGTGGGACCGCTCGACGAGCGTCGAGGAGATCCGCTTCTACCTCGACGGCGTCAACTTCCACACCGTGCGCGCCAACCAGGTCGACGCGACGACCTGGCGCAACGCCACCGACCACGGCTTCTTCATCATCCTCAACGTGGCCATGGGCGGCGGCTTCCCCGACGCGTTCGGCGGCGGCCCCGACGCCGGCACCCAGCCCGGCCACCCGATGGTCGTCGACTACGTGCAGGTGCTGTCCTCGGGCGGTGGCGGCACCACGCCTCCGCCCACCGGCAACCGCGACGCCTACGGCACCATCCAGGCGGAGTCCTACGACGGCCAGTCCGGCACCATGACCGAGACGACCACCGACTCCGGCGGCGGCCAGAACGTCGGCGCGCTGGCCAACGGCGACTGGCTGCAGTTCAAGGGCGTCGACTTCGGTTCCACGGCCGCCCGGCAGTTCAGCGCACGGGTCGCGAGCGGCGCGGCGGGCGGCGTCAGCGGACTGGTCGAGGTGCGGCTGGACAGCCGGAGCAACCCGCCCGTCGGGAGCTTCGCGGTGGGCAACACCGGAGGCTGGCAGTCGTGGCGGACCGTCCCGGCGAACATCAGCTCCGTGACGGGCACGCACGACGTGTACCTGACCTTCACCAGCGGGCAGCCGGCGGACTTCGTGAACGTCAACTGGTTCACCTTCGGGCGCTGACCGGACCCGCGAAGGGGGTTCCACGCGTGCGTGGAGCCCCCTTCGCGCTGTCCTCAGCGCAGCTCCGCGCGGAACGCCGCCGGCGTCTGGTCGGTGTGCTGGTGGAAGAACTTGGAGAAGTTCGCGGCGTCGGGGAAGCCGACCGCCGCGCCGACCCGGCCGATCGGCAGGTCGGTGTGGGCGAGGAGCCGCTTGGCCTCCAGGACCACGCGCTTGTCGATGAAGGACTTGGGGGTCTCGCCGGTGGCGGCGCGGACCGCGCGGACCAGGGTGCGGCGGGAGTAACCGAGCGCGTCGGCGTAGGCGCTGACGCTGTGGTTGGTGGCGAAGTCCTTCTCCACGGCGTCCCGGAAGAGGGTGAACGTGGAGTCGGACTGCCGGCGCACCGCCTCCGCGGAACTCGTGGCCAGGTGCGCGAGGCGCAGCAGGAACGCCGTCAGGGTGTGGCGCAGGACGGCGGTGTGCAGGCTCAGCGGCAGCGTGGCCGTGTCCTCGTACTCGCGCCGCAACTGCCCGAGCGCGGCGCGCAGGGCGGCGCGCTGCCCCTCGTCGGGGCGCAGCAGCGGCGGCAGGTCGTAGCGGTAGAGGCCGGTGGCCTCCACGGTCGCGCGGGGCAGGAAGCCGGGCTGCATGGTGAGCACCGTTCCGCGGTACTCGCTGGTGCGCGAGAAGCGGTGGACCTGCCCCGGGCGGATCCACAGCAGGTCCCCGGCCGTGGCCTCGTACTCGGTGAAGTCGACCATGTGCCGGACCGGCCCCTCGCCGAACAGCATCACGACGTGGAAGTCGATGCGGTGCACGCGCTCCAGCGGCGCGTCGGCGTGCCAGGTGCGGCCGGTGCCCATCGGGCCGATCTGCATGCCGACACCGCCGACGCTCAGCTCGACCGGGAAGGGGAACGTTCTGATCCCGTCGCCGCCTTGGATGCTTCTGTCCGCCATGTCCGCCTCGTACCGCCCCGTCGCCTGGTCGCGCTGCCCGTGGGTGTCCCACTTTCACCACAGGCTGGCACACGGCGACCTTCCGTCGAAAAAGTCAGACTTTTAGCGTTGAACGCGTCAGAGCAGCCCCTCCGCTCCTATCGAGGATTTCTTGAAGATGAGCACGCAGACAGCGGACAGCTTCGAATGGACCGACCTCGACCGGCGTGCCGTCGACACCGCCCGCCTGCTGGCGGCGGATGCCGTGCAGCGGGTCGGCAACGGCCACCCCGGCACCGCGATGAGCCTGGCGCCGGCCGCCTACACGCTTTTTCAGAAGGTGATGCGGCACGACCCCGCCGACCCCGAGTGGACGGGCCGTGACCGCTTCGTCCTCTCCCCCGGCCACACCTCGCTGACCCTCTACACGCAGCTCTACCTCGCGGGCTACGAGCTGGAGCTGGACGACCTGAAGGCGTTCCGCACGCACGGCTCCAAGACGCCCGGCCACCCCGAGTACGGCCACACCGCGGGCGTGGAGACCACCACCGGCCCGCTCGGCCAGGGCGTCGCGAACGCGGTCGGCATGGCGATGGCCGCCCGCTACGAGCGCGGCCTGTTCGACCCGGACGCCCCCGAGGGCGAGTCGCCCTTCGACCACACGATCTGGGCGATCGTCTCCGACGGCGACCTCCAGGAGGGCGTCTCCGCCGAGGCCTCCTCGCTCGCCGGGCACCAGAGGCTCGGCAACCTGGTCTTCCTCTACGACGACAACCACATCTCCATCGAGGGCGACACCGCGACCGCGTTCTCCGAGGACGTGCTGAAGCGCTACGAGGCCTACGGCTGGCACGTACAGCGGATCACCCCGCAGGAGGACGGCGACATCGACGTGCGCGCGCTGCACGCGGCGCTGCGGGCGGCGCGGGCCGAGACCGGGCGGCCCTCGATCATCGCGATGCGCACGATCATCGCCTGGCCCGCCCCGAACGCGCGGAACACCGAGGCCTCCCACGGCTCGGCGCTCGGCGCGGACGAGGTCGCCGCCACCAAGCGCGTCCTGGGCTTCGACCCGGAGGAATCCTTCGAGGTGGCCGACGAGGTGCTGGCCCACACCCGCACGGCCCTGGACCGGGGCGCCGAGGCGCACGCCGCCTGGGACAAGCGGATCGCGGCCTGGCGCGGGGAGCACCCGGAGCGCGCCGCGACCTTCGACCGCGTCAGCAAGGGCGAGCTGCCCGAGGGCTGGGAGGACGCCCTGCCGGTGTTCGAGCCGGGCAAGGCGGTCGCCACGCGCGCCGCGTCCGGCAAGGTGCTCCAGGCACTCGGCGCGGTCCTGCCCGAGCTGTGGGGCGGCTCCGCGGACCTCGCCGGTTCGAACAACACCACCATCGACAAGACGTCGTCCTTCCTGCCGGAGGGCAACCCGCTGCCCGAGGCCGACCCGTACGGCCGCACGGTGCACTTCGGCATCCGCGAGTTCTCCATGGCCGCGGAGATGAACGGCATCGCCCTGCACGGAAACACCCGGATCTACGGCGGCACCTTCCTGGTGTTCTCCGACTACATGCGCAACGCCGTCCGCATGTCGGCCCTGATGCAGCTGCCGGTGACGTACGTGTGGACGCACGACTCGATCGGCCTCGGCGAGGACGGCCCGACCCACCAGCCGGTGGAGCACCTGGCCGCGCTGCGCGCCATCCCCGGGCTGAACGTCGTACGGCCCGCCGACGCCAACGAGACCGCGGTCGTCTGGGCCGAGATCCTGCGGCGGCACACCACCGACCCGGCCCCGCACGGCCTCGCGCTCACCCGCCAGGGCGTGCCCACGTACGAGCCGAACCCGGACGCGGCGCGGGGCGGTTACGTCCTCGCGGACTCCGCCACGGAGGTGCCGGAGGTGGTGCTGATCGCCACCGGTTCCGAGGTGCAGCTCGCGGTCGCCGCGCGCGAGGCGCTGGAGGCCGAGGGAGTGGGCACGCGGGTGGTGTCGATGCCGTCCGTGGAGTGGTTCGAGGAGCAGCCGCGCGCGTACCGCGACAGCGTGCTCCCGCCGTCCGTGAAGGCCCGGGTCGCGGTCGAGGCCGGGATCGGCCTGACCTGGCACCGGTTCGTGGGCGACGCGGGACGCATCGTCTCCCTGGAGCACTTCGGCGCCTCCGCCGACGCGAAGACCCTGTTCGCCGAGTTCGGCTTCACCCCCGAGAACGTCGTCGCCGCCGCCCGGGAATCCCTCACCGCCGCGCGCGGCTGACCGCCTGAAAGAAGATGATCACTGTGACCGAAGCGACCGCGAGCGCGGGAGCACTCAAGCGCCTGTCCGACGAGGGCGTGTCGATCTGGCTGGACGATCTGTCCCGCCGGCGGATCGAGTCCGGCAACCTGGCCGGGCTCGTGGAGACGAGGAACGTCGTCGGCGTCACCACCAACCCGTCCATCTTCCAGGCCGCCATCGGCTCCGGCGAGGGCTACGAGGAGCAGCTCGCCGACCTGGCGGTGCGGGGCGTGACCGTCGACGAGGCCGTCCGGATGATGACGACCGCCGACGTGCGGGCCGCCGCCGACGTGCTGCGCCCGGTGTACGAGGCGACGGGCGGCCGGGACGGCCGGGTCTCCATCGAGGTCGACCCCCGGCTGGCGCACCACACGGCGGCGACCGTCGCCGAGGCCCGGCAGCTGGCCTGGCTGGTGGACCGTCCCAACGTGATGATCAAGATCCCGGCGACGAAGGCGGGCCTGCCGGCGATCACCGAGGTGATCGGCGCGGGTATCAGTGTCAATGTGACGCTGATCTTCTCGCTGGAGCGCTACCGCGAGGTGATGGACGCTTATCTGGCGGGCCTGGAGCGGGCGCAGGCGGCCGGCCTGGACCTGTCGGCCATCCACTCGGTCGCGTCCTTCTTCGTCTCCCGCGTCGACGCCGAGATCGACAAGCGGCTGACGCTGCTGGGCACCGAGGAGGCGCTCGCCCTGAAGGGCCGGGCGGCCCTGGCCAACGCGCGGCTCGCCTACGAGGCGTACGAACAGGTCTTCGCCGGGCCGCGCTGGCAGGCCCTGGGAGGCGCCCACGCGAACCGGCAGCGCCCCCTTTGGGCCTCCACCGGTGTGAAGGACCCCGCCTACAAGGACACCCTGTACGTGGACGAGCTGGTCGCCCCCGGCACGGTCAACACCATGCCGGAGGCCACGCTGAACGCCGTCGCCGACCACGGCGACGTCCAGGGCGACACCGTCACGGGCGGCTACGCCCAGGCCCGAGCGGACCTGGCGGCCGTCGAGCGGCTCGGGATCTCCTACGACGAGGTGGTGCGGCAACTGGAGGACGAGGGAGTGGCCAAGTTCGAGGTGGCCTGGCAGGACCTGCTGGACGCGGTCACCAAGTCCTTGAACAGCAAGGGAGTTGACGCGGAATGAGCGAGGGCATCCCCCAGACGGCCGAGCAGGAGACGAAGGAGACCAAGGAGGACAAGGAGGCCCGGGCCGCCCAGGAGGCGGCCGGGGTCGAGCAGACCGGGGTGAGCGGCACCGCGCGGCCCGCCCCGCGCACGGACCACGCCGACGCCGACTTCACCAACCCGCTGCGCGACGCGCGCGACCGCCGTCTGCCCAGGATCGCCGGCCCCTCCGGGCTGGTCATCTTCGGCGTGACGGGCGACCTGTCCCGCAAGAAGCTGATGCCGGCCGTGTACGACCTGGCCAACCGCGGTCTGCTGCCGCCCGGCTTCTCGCTGGTGGGCTTCGCCCGCCGGGACTGGGAGGACCAGGACTTCGCACAGGTCGTGCACGACGCCGTCCGGGAGCACGCGCGGACCCCGTTCCGCGAGGAGGTCTGGCAGCAGCTCGCCGAGGGCATGCGGTTCATCCCCGGCGACTTCGACGACGACACGGCGTTCAAGCAGCTGCGCTCCGCCGTCGAGGAGCTGGACGCCTCCCGGGGCACCAGCGGCAACTACGCCTTCTACCTGTCGGTGCCGCCGAAGTTCTTCCCCAAGGTCGTCCAGCAGCTGAAGAAGCACAAGCTGGCCGACGCCCCGGAGGGATCCTGGCGCCGCGCGGTCATCGAAAAGCCGTTCGGGCACGACCTGGACAGCGCCTGCGAGCTGAACGCGATCGTGCACGACGTGTTCGACCCGGAGCAGGTCTTCCGCATCGACCACTACCTCGGCAAGGAGACCGTCCAGAACCTCCTGGCCCTGCGCTTCGCCAACCAGATGTTCGAGCCGATCTGGAACCGGTCGTACGTGGACCACGTGCAGATCACCATGGCCGAGGACATCGGCATCGGCGGCCGGGCCGGTTACTACGACGGCATCGGCGCCGCGCGGGACGTCATCCAGAACCACCTGCTCCAGCTGATGGCCCTCACCGCGATGGAGGAGCCGGCCGCCTTCGACGCCGCCTCGCTGCTGACCGAGAAGCTGAAGGTCCTGCGCGCCGTGAAGCTGCCGGAGAACCTGGGGCTGCACACCGTGCGCGGGCAGTACGCGGGCGCCTGGCAGGGCGGCGCGAAGGTCCGCGGCTACCTGGAGGAGGAGGGCATCGACCCGGGCTCCACGACCGACACCTACGCCGCGGTCAAGCTCCAGGTGGACAACCGCCGCTGGGCCGGCGTCCCGTTCTACCTGCGCACCGGCAAGCGGCTCGGGCGCCGGGTGACGGAGATCGCGGTGGTGTTCCAGCGGGCCCCGCACTCCCCCTTCGACTCCACGGCGACCGAGGAGCTGGGCGCCAACGCGATCGTCATCCGCGTCCAGCCGGACGAGGGCATGACGGTCCGCTTCGGCTCCAAGGTGCCGGGCACGTCGATGGAGATCCGGGACGTGACGATGGACTTCGCCTACGGCGAGTCGTTCACCGAATCGAGCCCGGAGGCGTACGAACGGCTGATCCTGGACGTACTCCTGGGCGACGCCAACCTGTTCCCCCGTCACCAGGAAGTGGAAGAGTCCTGGAAGATCCTCGACCCGATCGAGCAGTACTGGGCCACGCACGGCCGGCCCGCGCAGTACGCCTCGGGCAGCTGGGGACCCGAGGAAGCCGACGAGATGCTCGCACGAGACGGACGGAGCTGGCGCAGGCCATGAAGATCGACCTGACCGACACCACGGCAAGCAAGATCAACAAGGCGCTGGTGCAGGGTCGCCGCGCCATCGGCACGCCGGCCGTGGGCATGGTCCTGACGATGGTGATCGTCACGGACGAGGAGAACGCCTACGACGCGATCAAGGCCGCCGAGGAGGCCTCGCACGAGCACCCCTCGCGCACCCTGGTCGTCATCAAGCGGCACGCCCGCACCCCCCGCGACCGCCAGTCCTCCCGGCTGGACGCGGAGGTCCGGGTGGGCGCGGACGCGGGCACCGGCGAGACGGTGATCCTGCGGACCTACGGCGAGGTGTCCGACCACGCCGACTCGGTGGTGCTGCCGCTGCTGCTGCCGGACGCGCCGGTGGTGGTGTGGTGGCCGGTGGACGCCCCCGACGTGCCCTCGAAGGACCCGCTCGGCGCGCTGGCCCAGCGGCGGATCACCGACCTGTACGCCGTGGAGAACCCCCTGGAGACCCTGGAGACCCGGGTCCGCTCCTACGCGCCCGGCGACACCGACCTGGCCTGGACCCGGCTGACGCCCTGGCGTTCGATGCTGGCGGCGGCGCTGGACCAGGCCCGGGCCAAGGTGATCTCGGCGGCCGTGGAGGCCGAGGCCGAGAACCCGGCCGCCGAGCTGCTGGCCCGCTGGCTGGAGGCGCGGCTGCACGTCCGGGTCGACCGCGTGGTCACCGCCGGGCCGGTCGTGACCGCCGTCCGCCTGGGCACGGAGAACGGCGAGATCGTCATCGACCGCCCCGAGGGACCCCTGGCCACGCTGACCCTGCCGGGCCAGCCGTCGCGCACCCTCGCGCTGAAGGTCCGTGCCACCTCCGAACTCATCGCCGAGGAGCTGCGGCGCCTCGACGCGGACGAGATGTACGCCATCGCCCTGAACGGCGAGGCAACCGAGGAGACCCCCGCTCATGTCTGACTCCCCCTCCGGCTCCCCCCTGCTCACGCGGCGGCCCGAGTGGACCGCCCTGGAGGACCACCGCGCGGACGCCCTGCCGCAGCCGAACCTGCGGGAGCTGTTCGCGGCGGACCCGGGGCGCGCCGAGCGCTACGTCGTGCACGTCGGCGACCTGCGCATCGACTACTCCAAGCACCTGGTCACCGACGAGACGCTGGCCCTGCTCCAGGAGCTGGCGAGCGCCACCGACGTGTTCGGGCTGCGCGACGCCATGTTCCGCGGCGAGAAGATCAACACCACCGAGAACCGGGCCGTGCTGCACACCGCGCTGCGCGCCTCGCGGGACGCGGTGATCGAGGTCGACGGCGAGAACGTCGTCCCCGGCGTGCACGCCGTGCTCGACAGGATGGCCGACTTCGCGAACCGGGTCCGCTCCGGGGAGTGGACCGGCCACACCGGCAAGCGCATCCGCAACGTCGTCAACATCGGCATCGGCGGCTCGGACCTCGGGCCCGCGATGGCCTACGAGGCGCTGCGGCCGTTCACCGCCCGGGACCTGACGTTCCGCTTCGTGTCCAACGTGGACGGCTCCGACCTGCACGAGGCCACGCGCGATCTGGACCCGGCGGAGACGCTGTTCATCGTCGCGTCCAAGACCTTCACCACGATCGAGACGATCACGAACGCGACCTCGGCGCGCTCCTGGCTGCTGGAGGGGCTCGGGGGCGACGAGAAGGCGGTCGCGAAGCACTTCGTGGCGCTGTCGACCAACGCGGAGAAGGTCGCCGGATTCGGCATCGACGTCGACAACATGTTCGAGTTCTGGGACTGGGTCGGCGGCCGCTACTCGTACGACTCCGCGATCGGGCTCTCCCTGATGATCGCGATCGGCCCGGACCGCTTCCGGGAGATGCTCGACGGCTTCCGCATCGTCGACGAGCACTTCCGCAACGCCCCCGCCGAGGCCAACGCCCCGCTGATCATGGGCCTGCTCGGCATCTGGTACGGCAACTTCCACGACGCCCAGTCGCACGCGGTGCTGCCGTACAGCCACTACCTGTCCAAGTTCACCGCCTACCTCCAGCAGCTCGACATGGAGTCCAACGGCAAGTCGGTGGACCGGTCCGGGCGTCCCGTGCAGTGGCAGACCGGGCCGGTGGTGTGGGGCACGCCCGGCACCAACGGGCAGCACGCCTACTACCAGTTGATCCACCAGGGCACCAAGCTCATCCCGGCCGACCTGATCGGCTTCGCCCGGCCGGTCGCCGAGCTGAGCGACGACCTGAAGGCCCAGCACGACCTGCTGATGGCCAACCTGTTCGCGCAGGGCCAGGCGCTCGCCTTCGGCAAGACCGCCGACGAGGTGCGCGCCGAGGGCGTGCCCGAGGAGCAGGTGCCGCACCGCACCTTCCGGGGCAACCACCCGACCACGACGATCCTGGCCACCGAACTGTCCCCGTCGGTCCTCGGCCAGCTCGTCGCCCTCTACGAGCACAAGGTGTTCGTGCAGGGGGCCGTCTGGAACATCGACTCCTTCGACCAGTGGGGCGTCGAACTCGGCAAGGTCCTCGCCAAGCGCGTCGAACCCGCGCTCACCGAGGGTGCCGACGTCCCCGGTCTCGACCCGTCCACGGCCGCGCTGGTGGCCGCCTACCGCAATCTTCGGGAAGTGAACTGACATGCAGATCGGTCTTGTGGGTCTCGGCAAGATGGGCGGCAACATGCGCGAGCGCCTGCGCAACGCCGGCCACACCGTCGTCGGCTACGACACCGACCCCGAGAAGTCGGACGTCGCGAGCCTCGCCGACCTGGTCGACCAGCTGGAGGCACCCCGCACGGTCTGGGTGATGGTCCCGGCCGGCGACCCCACCCAGCACGTCATCGACCGGCTGGGGGATCTCCTCAAGCCGTACGACACGGTCGTCGACGGCGGCAACTCACGCTGGACGGACGACGAGAAGCACGCCGAGGAGCTGAGCAAGCGCGGCATCGGCTTCGTCGACGCGGGCGTCTCGGGCGGCGTGTGGGGCCTGAAGAACGGCTACGCCCTGATGGTCGGCGGCGAGAAGGAGCACGTCGACCGGCTGCGGCCGATCTTCGACGCGCTCAAGCCAGAGGGCCCCTACGGCTTCGTCCACGCCGGCAAGGTGGGCGCCGGGCACTTCGCGAAGATGGTCCACAACGGCATCGAGTACGCCATGATGCAGGCCTACGCCGAGGGCTGGGAGCTGCTGGAGGCCGTGGACTCGGTGGACAACGTCCGCGAGGTGTTCCGCTCCTGGCAGGAGGGCACCGTCATCCGCTCGTGGTTGCTCGACCTCGCGGTCAACGCGCTCGACGAGGACGAGCACCTGGAGGGCCTGCGCGGCTACGCCCAGGACTCCGGCGAGGGACGCTGGACCGTGGAGGCGGCCATCGACAACTCCGTGCCGCTGCCCGCGATCACGGCCTCCCTGTTCTCCCGGTTCGCCTCCCGGCAGGACGACTCGCCGCAGATGAAGATGATCGCGGCGCTGCGCAACCAGTTCGGCGGCCACGCCGTCGAGTCCGCGAAGAAGGCGTAGCACCGTGGGCGATCTGCTGCTGGTCCGCCACGGCGAGACGGAGTGGAGCCGGAGCGGACAGCACACCAGCTTCACCGACCTGCCCCTCACCCGGCACGGCGAGGAACAGGCGAAGTCGCTGGCCCCGCTCCTCGCGGGCCGGCCCTTCGCGCTGGTCCTCACCAGCCCGCTCGGCCGCGCGGTGCGCACCGCCGAACTCGCGGGCCTGACGGGGGCCGTGGCGGACCCGGACCTGCACGAGTGGTACTACGGCGCCTACGAGGGCATCACCAGCGACGAGATACACCGCGGCCGCCCCGACTGGGACCTGTGGACCGACGGGGGCCCGGCCGGACCCGGCGGCGAGCCGGGCGAGTCCCCCGAGGAGGTCGGCGAGCGTGCCGACCGGGTGCTCTCCCGGGTGGCCGGGGCGCTGCCCGACGGCGATGTGGTGCTGGTGGCGCACGGCCACTTCCTCCGCGTCCTGACGGCCCGCCGGCTGGGCCTGCCGCCCGCCGAGGGGCGGCTGTTCCGGCTGGAGACGGGCACGGTCTGCCGGCTGTCCACCGAGCACGGCCGGCCCGTGATCGCGGAGTGGAACACCCGGGCGTGATCACCACGGCGTAACCGACCCCGGCCGGAGGCGAGTTGACAGCCTCCGGCCGGGCGCGTCAGAGTCCCCGTCGATGCAGATCGACGACATGACACCCGCCGAGGAGCGGGTGTGGCGCGCCTTCCCGCGCGGGGCGGACGTGGACTTCCGGGAACCGGCGGACGAGGCCCCGGCACGGGGCACGGAATGGGGACCCGAGCGGACCGTACGGGCGGCCGTGCTGCGGGCCCTGCTGCTCAGTGCTCCGCAGGAGGACGGGGAGACGGCGGCCCTGCGGCTGGCCGGGGCGCGGATCACGGGCGTGCTGGACCTCAAGTACGCGGAGGTCGACCACGCGGTGCGCCTGAGCGACTGCTCCTTCGAGAAGGTCCCCGTCCTCTACGGGGCGCGGCTGCGTCAGCTGAACCTGCGCGACTCGGTGCTGCCCGGGCTGGACGCCGCCACCCTGCGCGTGGACGGCGTGCTGCGCATGTCGGACTGCGTGTTCGAGGGGCCCGTGCGGCTCGGCGGGGCGCAGATCTCCGGGGCGCTGTTCATGGACCGGGCCCGCATCGACGAACCGCCCGCCGCCGGGACGCCCGCGCTCCAGCTCAACCACGTGGCCGTCGGCGACGGCCTGTCGGCGCCCGGCCTGCGGACGCGCGGCCAGGTCCGCCTGACGGGCGCCTCGGTCGCCGGGACCGTCGACCTGAACGGGGCGCGGCTGGAAGCCGGCACCGGTGAGGTCGCCCTCGACGCGGAGACGCTCACGGTGGAGGGCGACGTCCTGCTGCGCGACGTGGACGTGCTCGGCTGGATCGGGCTGCGCGGCGCCCGGGTCGCCGGCCGCCTCGACCTCTCGCACGCCCGTCTGGCGAACCCCGGTGACGCGGCGCTGCGCGCCAGCAGCTGCACCATCGGGGAACTCTGGCTGCGCAAGAGCCCTCCCATGGCCGGCACCCTCAACCTGCGCCGCGCCCAGCTGGACGTGCTGTTCCTGGAACCGGACGTGGTCCCCGGGGAGGTCCTGCTCAACAGCCTCGTCTACACCTCCCTCACCCCGCACGAGCCCGCCGAGCGGCGTCTGGCGATGCTGGAGCGCGACGGCGAGGGCTATGTCCCGCACTCCTACGAGCAGTTGACCGCGGCCTACCGCCGGATCGGCGACGACGACGCCGCCCGCCTCGTCCAGCTGGCCAAGCAGCGCCGCCGGCGCGCCACCCTGCCCTGGTACGGCCGGCTGTGGGGCCATGTCCAGGACGCCACCGTCGGCTACGGCTTCCGCCCGCTGCGCGCCGCGGGCTGGCTGGTGTCGCTGCTGCTGATCGGCTCCGTCGCCTACGCGCTGCACCACCCGCAGCCGCTGAAGCCGGACGAGGCCCCGCAGTTCAACCCGGTGTTCTACACCCTCGACCTGCTCCTGCCGGTGATCTCCTTCGGACAGGAGGGCGCGTTCGCGCCGACCGACGGCCACCAGTGGCTCTCCTACGTCCTGGTGCTCACGGGCTGGATCCTCGCCACGACGGTCGTCACCGGCATCACCCGGACCGTCAGCCGCCAGTGAGTGCCCGCACCGCGTGCTGCGCGGCCAGCCGCACCGGGGCGTTCGGGGCACCGTAGCCGCGGTAGCCGTCGTCGCGCTGGGCCAGTTCGAAGAAGACGCGGCCGATCGTGCGCGTGTAGCAGTGACGGAAGGCGCCGTGGGCGTCCCGGTCGTAGAGGATGCCGAGCTCCCGGTACGTCTCCAGCTCGCCGTCGGCGAACTCGAAGCGGGCGGCGAGGTCGTCGTAGTAGTTCGCGGGGACCGGCAGCAGGCTGCCGCCGGCCTCGCGGAAGCGGCGGGCCGCGGCGACCACGTCGTCGGTGGCGAGGGCGATGTGCTGGGCGTGGACGGTGTCGTCGGTGGGCGCGGCGCCGACCGTGAGGGCGATCCGGACAGCGCCGTCGGCGTCGGTGACGGCGCGGCTGCGCAGCAGGCCGTAGGGGTCGGCGACGTCCACGCTCTCCTGGGCGTGCAGGCCGAGCACGCCGCGGTGGAAGAGGGCCGCCTCGTCGAAGTGGTGCCAGGGCTGGGTGAGGGCGAGGTGGTCGATGCCCCGGATGCCCGCGCCGGGGGCGGGCCGGCCGGTGTCCTCGAAGTCGGCGCGCCAGTCGGGCAGGCCCGGGCGGCCGGTGGCGCAGAAGAAGAGTTCCGTGCCGTCGGGTGCGGCGACCGCGTCGAGCGGGGCGTCCTCGGGTGCCCGGCGGCGCGGCAGGACCGGCGCGAGCAGGGCCTCGGCGCGCCGGGCCGCTCCGGCCGGGTCCGGTGACTCCAGCCCGATCGCGGCGAGCTGGGTGCCGTCGCGGCGGGCGGCCGGGCCGGTGTTGACGAGGATCCGGGCGTCCCCCTGCTCCCACAGGGCCACGGGCTTGCCGCGGTGCCGTGCGGTGCGGGTGAAGCCCAGGGCGCCGAGCAGCGCGGCGAGGGGTTCGGCGTCGGGCGTGACCAGCTCCGCGAAGGCCACGCCGGTGGGGACGACGGGCTCGGGCAGGGCGGCCCGGCCCACCGCCTCCTGGAGGACCAGCAGGGAGCGCCGGGCGTCGACGGCGGTCGGGCCGGCCTCGGCCTGCCGGAAGACGTCGTTGAAGACCTCCAGGGAGAGCGGCCCGGCGTAGCCGGTGCGCAGCACGTGCCGCACCAGGCCGGCGACGTCGAAGCCTCCCTGGCCGGGGAAGCAGCGGTAGTGGCGGCTCCACTGCAGGACGTCCATGGCGAGCAGCGGGGCGTCCGCGAGCTGGAGGAAGAAGATCTTCTCGCCGGGGATGTCCTCGATGCCCTTGGGGTCCGAGCCGCGCGAGAGGATGTGGAAGCTGTCCAGGCAGGTGCCGAGGGCCGGGTGCCCCGCCGTCTCGACGATGCGCCAGGCGTGGTCGTACGTGCTGACGTGCCGACCCCACGCGAGCGCCTCGTAGGCCACCCGGACGCCGGACTCGCGTGCCGCGTCGGCGAGCCGGCTCAGCTGCTCGGCGGCGAGGGCGTCGTCGTCCACCGCCTGCGGGGAGACGCTGGAGCAGACGAGGACCGTGTCGGCGCCCAGCCTGCGCATCAGCTCGAACTTGTGCCGGGCCCGTCGCAGGTTCCGGGCGAACTCCGCCTCGGGGACGGCCTCGATGTCCCGCATCGGCTGGTAGAGGTCGATGCCCAGACCGAGGTCGGCGCAGCGGGCCCGGACGTCCTCGGGGGTGAGGGGGCTGGCCAGCAGGTCGTTCTCGAAGATCTCCACCCCGTCGAAGCCGGCCCGGGCGGCGGCGTCGAGCTTCTCGGTGAGGGACCCGCTGAGGGAGACGGTGGCGATGGACGTACGCAACGTCGGTGTCCCTTCCTAGTTCCGTGCGCCCACGGCCCCGGCCAGCCGCGTCAGGTCCGCCAGCATGCGCGGGGCGTCGGGTTCCCGCCCGGTGAAGAGGCGGAACGCGTCGGCGGCCTGGAAAGCGGCCATGCCGCCGCCGTCGAGGGTGGCGCAGCCCAGCGCGCGGGCGGTGCGCAGCAGTTCGGTCTCCAGCGGGCGGTAGACCACCTCGGCGACCCACAGCCCCGGGTGGAGCAGTCCGGCGGGCAGCGGCAGCCCGGGGTGGGCGGCCATGCCGGTGGGCGTGGCGTGGACGATGCCGTCGGCGGGTGCGAGCAGGTCGGCCTGCCGGTCGGGGGGCGCGGCGGCCGCGCGGCCTTGGCCGAAGGCGCGGTTCAGGGAGCCGGCGAGCGCGGCGGCCCGCTCGGGCAGGGCGTCGACGACGGTGATGTGCCCGGCGCCGAGGGTGAGCAGGGCGTGGGCGACGGCCGCGCCCGCACCGCCGGCGCCCAGTTGCACCACCCGCTCCAGCGGCGCGTCGGGCAGCCCGCGCGCGAAGGACGCGGCGAAGCCGGTGACGTCCGTGTTGTGGCCGACGGCCCGGCCGTCCTCGAAGACGACCGTGTTGACCGCGCCCAGCGCCTCCGCCTGCGGGGCGAGGGCGTCCAGGTGCTCCAGGACGAGCTGCTTGCACGGGTGCGTGATGTTGAGCCCGTCGAAGCCCAGGTCGCGGGCGGCCCGCAGCAGATCGCCCACCGCCTCGGGCGGCACACCGAGGGTGTCGATGTCGATGAGCCGGTACAGCAGGCGCAGGCCCTGGCGGTCGGCCTCTCTCTCGTGCAGCGCCGGGCTGAGCGACGGACCGATGCCGGAACCGATCAGGCCGACGAGGTAGGAGTCCTTGGGCACGCGCGCCTCCCGAGCGGCTCGCTAATGTACGAACTAGTACGTTAGCTATATCAGCCGAGCGCGGCCTCGGGAAGACCCCGTGGGCGGACGGGCCCCTGCTTCTACAATCACCGGCACCGGCCCCTCCGCCCGAAGGAACCTGATGACCAGCGTCGAAGAACCGGCACGTCCCGGCGAGCGCATCCGTGACGCCGCCCGCACCCGGGCCGAGATCCTCGACGTCGCCACGCAGGAGTTCGCCCGGGCCGGCTACGACGGGGCCCGGGTCGACGAGATCGCCGCCCGCACCCGCACCACGAAGCGGATGATCTACTACTACTTCGGCGGCAAGGAGCAACTGTTCACGGCCGTGCTGGAGCGGGCGTACGGCGTGATCCGCCGGGCCGAGCAGCAGCTCGACGTCGACCACCTCGACCCCGTGGCGGCCATCCGCCGCCTGGCCGAGCTGACCTTCGACCACCACGAGCAGCACCCGGACTTCATCCGCCTGGTCAGCATCGAGAACATCCACGAGGCGCACCACATCGCCGGCTCCGAGAAGCTCGGGAAGATCGGCTCCCCGGCCCTGGACGTCATCCGCCGGATCCTGGCGTCGGGCCAGGAGTCGGGCCTGTTCACGGCCGACGTCGACGCCGTCGACCTGCACGCGATGATCTCCTCCTTCTGCTTCTTCCGGGTCTCCAACCGGCACACCTTCGGCGCCCTGTTCGGCCGCGACCTGCTCGACCCGGCGCAGCGCGCGCACTACCGCACCATGCTGGGCGACATGGTGATCGCGTACCTGACGGCGGAGCGCGCGGCGGACTGAACGCCGGGCGCGCGACCCCTTGACACCGGCGGCACTCGGGCGCAGCATCACTGGCCATCCCCTACTAACTACCCAGTGGGTTAATTAGCCGCGATCCGGCCCGCCCCCTCAGCTCACCTCGCATCCCCGCTCCGCCTAGGGTGGAGCCCCCTAAGGAGCCGCCGTGTCCGTCCCCGCCATGCCCGAAGGGGCCGCCGCCCCTCCCGGCCAGCCCAGGAAAGCCGCCACCGCCGCGTGGATCGGCAGCGCCCTGGAGTACTACGACTTCTTCATCTACGGCAGCGCCGCCGCGCTGATCTTCCCCGAGGTCTTCTTCGACGAGTCCGACCCGGCCACGGCCACCCTGCTGTCGCTGGCCACGTTCGGCGTCGCGTACGCCGCCCGCCCGGTCGGCGCGCTGGTCCTCGGCCACTTCGGGGACCGGCTCGGCCGCAAGAAGATCATGGTCTTCACGCTGATGCTGATGGGCCTGTCGACGTTCCTCATCGGCTGTCTGCCGACCAGGGAGCAGGTCGGCACGTTCGCCCCGGTGCTGCTGGTGCTCTGCCGGGTGCTGCAGGGCATCTCGGCGGCGGGCGAGCAGGCCAGCGCCAACTCCATGACGCTGGAACACGCGCCACCGGACCGGCGTGGCTTCTTCACCAGCTTCACCCTCAGCGGCACCCAGGGCGGGCAGCTGCTGGCCACGCTGGTCTTCATCCCGGTCGCCGCGCTGCCCGAGGAGCAGTTGCTGTCCTGGGGCTGGCGGGTGCCGTTCTGGCTGAGCGTCGCGGTCGCCGTCGCCGGTTACGTCATCCGGCGCAAGCTGGACGAGACCCCGGCCTTCGCCCGGCAGGCCGCCGCGGAGGGTGTCGTGAAAATGCCGCTCCTGGTGCTGCTGCGCGAGCACTGGGCGGACGTGCTGCGGGTGATCGCGGGCGCGCTCATCGCCTCGGTCAGCACGATCTTCACGGTGTGGGCGCTGGCGTACGCCACGAGCGACGCGGTCGGCATGTCCCGCACGGCGATGCTGTGGGTGGGCGCCCTGGCCAACGTCGTCGCACTGGCCGCGATCCCGCTGTGGGCCACGCTGTCGGACCGGATCGGCCGCCGCCCGGTGTTCCTGATCGGCGCGGTGGGCAGCGCGGTGACGATGTTCCTGTACCTGTGGGCGGTCTCCACGGGCTCCTACCCGCTGACCTTCCTGACCGGCGTGCTCTGCTTCGGCGTGGTGTACAGCGCCGCGAACGGGGTGTGGCCGGCCTTCTACGGCGAGATGTTCGCGACCCGCGTGCGGCTGAGCGGCGTGGCCATCGGCACACAGATCGGGTTCGCGGCGGCCGGGTTCGCGGTGACGTTCGCGGCGCAGATCGCGGGGCCGGGCGGGGACGACTGGTCGGCGGTGGCGCTGTTCACCGCGGCGCTGTGCGTCCCGCCGGTGGTGGCCGCGGTGTCGGCGCGGGAGACCCACAGGATGCCCACCGAGGCACTGGGCGAACGCGCCACCGCGGGTGCGGTCCGGCCCGACAAGGTGACGGTCTGATCGTCGTTGTCGCCGGGGGCGGGGCGTGGGGCCTGGTCGCGCGGGCCCCACGCCCCTGGGCGGCACTCAGCTGTTGGACCAGGCCCGGCGGCACAGGACCAGGCGGTAGCCGTCGGGGTCCTCTACGGTGACTCCCCACTCGTTCCAGTACGGGTTGGGGGACTCCACCCGCTTGCCGCCGTGCTCCTCCAGGCGGGTGACCAGACCGTCCGGGACGGGGTCGTCGGCGTAGATCACCAGCAGGTCCTCCTCCGTGGGGCGGGGCTCGACCGGCCGGGCCGGCTCGTGCACGAGTTCCAGGTGCCAGTCGGCATCGGGCCAGCCGAGCATCAGCAGGTCGTGCCGGCCCGGTTCGGCTCCGCCCCCGGACCGCCACACGACGCTGAGCCCGAGTCCCTCGCGCCAGAAGCGCTCGGCCGCCGCCAGGTCCCGGGAGGGGCGGGCGATCCGGATGTGGCTGCGACCGTTCACGGGCATGGCGACCTCGTCTCGTGGCGTCCTGAGCTGCGGCGGATCTGCGGCGGATCTGCGGCGGCGATCCCCCCGCAGCCTAGGAGGCCGGCCCCCGCCTGGCATCGGCCATCGGTCCTGGGCCCCGGGTCCTGGGTCCTGGGTCGCGGGTCGCGGGTCGCGGGCCCTGGAGACTAGGCCTTCGTGTGCACGATCTGGATCAGATTGCCGCACGTGTCGTCCAGCACCGCCGCGGTGATCGGGCCCATCTCCAGCGGCTCCTGGGTGAACGTGACGCCCAGGCCGCGCAGCCGCTCGAACTCCGCCGGGACGTCGTCCACGGCGAAGGACGCGGCCGGGATGCCGTCCTCGACGAGGGCCGTCTTGTAGGGCGGGACCGCGGGGTGACCGGAGGGCTCCAGGAGCAGTTCCGTGCCGTCGGGGTCCTCCGGTGAGACCACGGTCAGCCACCGGTCCGTGCCCACCGGAACGTCGTGCTTCTTCACGAAGCCCAGCACGTCCGTGTAGAAGCGCAGGGCCTTCTCCTGGTCGTCGACGAAGACGCTGGTGATGTGGATCCTCATGGGGTGTCCTCCGGTGGGTCGGGCCTGAGCCATCGGGTCATGATGCGCTCGAGGGGCTCGGTGTTCAGGTCGTGGAACTTGTAGCGGCCCTCGCGCCGGGTCACCACGAGACCCGCCGACTCCAGTACCGCCAGATGCTGGCTGATCGCCTGGCGGGACAGCCCCAGGCCGTGCTTGGTCACCAGCCGGGTGCAGATCTCGAACAGGCTCTGCCCGTCCCGCTCCACCAGCTCGTCCAGGATGCGCCGACGCGTGGGGTCGGCCAGGGCCTTGAAGACATCCTCCGCCATGACCCCCACGATAGGCAAGTGACGACTTGCCTATCAATCGCCGTTCCGCGCCGATGACACTCGCTCACCTGTTCCTGCGCGATCACGAAGGGTTCCTGGACGAGGATGGGATCGGAGGCGGTCCGGGCGGGGTATGCCGGATCTCACCTCGACGAGCGCGATGGAGGAAGAGCGATGGCACAGCTGCGACAAGAGGCGGATCCGGGTGAGGCGGGGCTGGACCCGGAGGCGCTGGGCCGCCTGGACCGGCACTTCGCCGGCCTGGTCGAGGCGGGGCGGCTGCCGGGCTTCCTCGTGTCCGTCGCCCGCGGCGGACGCGTCGCCCACCTCACCACGCACGGCCTGCGCGACATCGCGGCCGGGCTTCCCGTCGAGCGCGACACGCTGTGGCGGGTCTACTCCATGACGAAGCCGGTCACCGCGGTCGCCGCGCTGCTGCTGGTGGAGGAGGGCCGGCTGTCACTGGACGACCCGGTCGCCGACCACCTGCCGGTCTTCGCCGACCCGCGGGTGTACGTGAGCGGCTCCGGGTCCGAGGTGAAGACCCGCCCGGCCGCCGGCCCGATACTCGTCCGGCACCTGCTGACCCACACCTCGGGCCTGACCTTCGGCTTCTACCACACCCACCCCGTCGACGCCCTGTACCGCGCGGCCGGCCTGGAGTCGTCGGTGCCGCCGGGCGCGGACCTCGCCGAGACCGTCGAGGTCTACGCGAGCCTGCCGCTGCAGTTCGAGCCGGGCACCGAGTGGAACTACTCGGTCGCCAGCAATGTCCTGGGCCGGGTGATCGAGGTGGTGTCCGGACAGCCGCTCGACGCGTTCTTCGCCGAGCGGATCTTCACGCCGCTCGGCATGACCGACGCGGGTTTCCACGTCACGGACGAGCAGGCGCCCCGGCTGTCCGAGATGTACGGGGAGAAGGAGGGCGGCGGCGGCATCGAGCCGATCCCGGGGCTGCCGCTGCGGGGCCGCCCGCGGTTCCTGTCGGGCAGCGGCGGCATGGTGTGCTCCGCCCACGACTACCACCGCTTCATGGAACTGCTGCGCCGCCGGGGCGAGGTGGACGGGGTCCGGCTGCTCGCCCCGGAGACGGTGGACCTGATGACCCGCAACCACCTGCCCGGCGGCGCCGATCTGCGCAGCTTCGGCAGCCGTCCCGCCCACGACGAGCCCGGCAACGAAGGCGTCGGCTTCGGCCTCAACTGCTCCGTGGTGATCGACCCGTCCCGCACGCAGGTGCCGTCCGGACTCGGCGCCTACGGCTGGAGCGGGGTGGCCACGACGACGTTCTGGGTGGACCCGGGCCGCGACCTGACGGTGCAGTTCATGACGCAGGTGCGGCCCAGGACCTCGCACACGGTCTTCAAGGACCTCAAGCGGCTGGTCCACGAGGCCCTGTCCGGCCGGACACCGCTCAGCGGTCGACGCGGAGCGTGAACTCGATTCCGTCCCGGGCGAGTTCACGCAGCCACTGCTCGGACCGGCCGGCCGTCTCGGCGGCGCGGTTCAGGCCCGCCGGCAGGGAGCCGTCCAGGACGTGCCGGACGCCCAGGGCGAGGGTGCGCGAGACGCAGCGGGCCATCGCGCTCTCCTCGGCGTCGCCCACCAGGTCGAGGAGGTAGCCGCCCGTCCAGGTCGCTCCCGTCTCGGCCCGCACCTCCAGGGACACGGCGAGCACGACCCGGTCGCGGTCGTCGTCCGTGGTGGGATGGGCGGCGGCCAGTTCCCCGGCCAGGGCCGTGATCCGGGCGTCGTCGCCGGTCTTCAGCTCCTCGAAGACGGCGTCCCAGGCGCGCAGCCAGCCCTCGAGGCGCAGGGTGCCGCGCACGAAGGTGCGCGGTGTCCAGGCGTCCGGAAGACCGTACTGGGCGACGAACGGGACGCTGTCGCGGTTGGGGTACACCTCGAAGGTCTCCCCGTCGACGACGTGCCGCCGGGTCGCCTCCCAGGGGCGTTCGGCGACGGTCTCGGCGCCTTGGTCGATGTAACGGGCCGGGGAGCGCAGGGCGTTGAGGACGCCCGCCGGTGCCCAGCTGAAGCGGTAGGTGAAGTCGTTCGGGACGGCGGGGACGCCGCCGCAGTACGAGGTGAGGGTGTACGAGGCGGGCGTGGCGTCGCCGACGGCCTCCCGGGCCCGGGCGACGAGGGCGTGCGCGAAGAGGTGGTCGATGCCCGGGTCGAGCCCGGACTCGGTGAGGACGACCACCCCGGCCTTCTCGGCGGCGGGCACCTGCTCCAGCACCGCCTCGGACACATAGCTGGAGCACGCGAAGTGCGCGCCCAGCCGTACGCACTCGGCGAGCAGCGGGGCGTGTTCCGGCGCGGGCAGCATCGACACGACGACGTCGCCGGGCGCCAGTTCGGCGGCGAGCGCGGACAGCGTGTAGGCGCGGGGCTCGGCCCGTCCGGCCAGGCCCAGCCGGTCGAGGGCGTCGGCGGCGCGGCTCTCGGTGCGGTGCCAGAGCCGGACGCGCTCGGCGGTGTCGCACAGTGCGGCCAGGCCGCTGCCGGTGGACAGTCCGGCGCCGATCCAGTGGACCGTGCCGCTCGCGGGTACCGGGTCAGTGGTCAAGGGACTCCCCCTCGTCGAGACCGTGTTCACGAAACGCCTGGCGGAACCGGTCCAGGCAGCGCGCCCACGCCCCGGCGACACCGAAGTCCAGCAGGTGGGGCAGCAGCGCGGCCGAGAAGTCGGCGCTGGACTCCAGCGGCAGCAGGGACGGCAGGTTGTCGATGGCGATCAGGTCGAGCGGGGGTTCCGCGCGCAGCCGGCGGACCGGCGCCTCCCAGTCGGTGGTGTCGTCGTACACCGGCAGGACGTTGAGCGGCGAGCCGACGTCACAGGTCACGTCGCACAGGGTGCGCAGGCGGCGGTCCGGGGTGTCGAGGTCCCGCTCGCGCAGGAAGGGCGGGACGGGGCTGGTGGCGAGCACCGCGTTCACCATCACGTCGTGCCGCAGCAGGGCGGCGCGGTCCAGGTCGCGGGTCTCGGCGAGGTCCCAGCAGGTCGGGTCCACACCGGCGGCGGCGAAGGCCACGCGGGCGCCGCGGCCGCTGCGTCCCAGGGCGCCGATGACCAGGCCGGTGAAGTCGGCGTCGGTGTCGGCGGGCTTGAGGGTCTCGTCGAGTTCGTCCTTGGTGGTGGGCACGAGCGGCGCCCGCAGCCGGCCCCGGTGCTGCAGGACCGCCAGGGCCGCGCCCAGGTAGCCGGCCCAGAAGCCGAAGGCGGCGAGGCGCCGTCCGGTGTCGTCGACCAGGTACTCCAGGTCGAACAGCGCCCCGCCCCCGGCGGCGAACCGGCGCAACAGGCCGGCCGCTCCCGGCTGGCCCTTGTAGGCGTGGCCGAAAAAGATGTGCCGGTGGGTCAGTTCGGCGGGCTCGTCGGGCAGTTCCTTCAGGCCGAGCACGACGGCGTCCGGCGGCGCCGTCACCCAGGAGCCCGCGGGGGCGACGCGGCAGCCGGCCGCCTGGTACTCCTCGATCGGGAAGATCCGCTGCGGGGACTCCTCGACGGTCAGTTCCACTCCGTTCTCGACGAGGCGCCGGGCGTCGTCGGGAACGACCGGAGTGCGTCGCTCGGTCGTTCGGGCCTCGTGGCGCAGCCACAGATGGAGCTCGGTCATACCAGGTGGGCCTCCGGACGTGAGGCGTCGGCCGCTGCGGGGCCGACGCTCAAGGGGCGGACGTCCACGAAGCGTACGCGGCCCGCCCACGGGTCGCGCACGGATTCGCCCAGGTCACGTCGCGGAGGACCGGAACCAGCCGCTGCGGGGCCGGCGCCTTCAGGAGGAGCTGACCACCGCGTCCAGGTGGGGCAGGTGGTGGTCGAGGCGCTCCCGCTTGGTGCGCAGGTAGGTGATGTTGTTCTCGCACGGCGGGATCAGCAGCGGCACCTGCTCGGCGACCCGGATGCCGTGGTTCACCAGGGCCTCGCGCTTGCGCGGGTTGTTGGACATCAGGCGGACGGAGTTCACGCCCAGGTCCTCCAGGATCCGGGCGGCCACGCCGTAGTCGCGGGCGTCGACCGGCAGGCCGAGGGCGAGGTTGGCCTCGACGGTGTCCAGGCCCTCCGCCTGCAGGGCCATCGCGCGCAGCTTGGCGAGCAGGCCGATGCCGCGGCCTTCATGCCCTCTGAGGTAGACGACGACACCGGCGCCCTCGGCGACGACCGCGCGCAGGGCGGCGTCGAGCTGGTCGCCGCACTCGCAGTGCTGGGAGCCGAAGGCGTCGCCCGTCAGGCACTCGGAGTGCAGCCGGATGAGGACGTCCTCCGCGCCGATCTCGCCGTAGACCAGCGCCACCTGTTCGTCACCGCGGTCGTGGTCCAGGTAGCCGACCGCCTGGAATTTCCCGTACACGGTGGGCAGAGGGGCATTGACGACGCGTTCCACGCCGGTCCGCTGCGGGGACTTCTTGCCGAGTACGCCAATTTTTTCTGTCATGATTCTCGAGTTCCTAAGCAGAGACGAAAGGCCGTGGAGTTATGAGTGATCTGGTACCGGCGGACACCACGGAAGACATACGGACGCGAGGCGCCGGTGTCTCACGGCAGGTCGCGGTGCTTCCCGTGGGGAGCTTCGAGCAGCACGGTCCGTTCCTTCCGCTGGCGACCGACACGCTGGTGGCCTGTGCCGTCGCGCGGGAGATAGCCGGCGCGTACCCGGTGCACCTCCTTCCTCCGGTGACGATCTCGTGCTCGCACGAGCACGCGGCCTGGCCGGGGACCGTCAGCATCTCCTCGGTGACCCTTCATGCGGTGGTACGGGACATAGCGGATTCGCTCCGCCGGTCCGGTGTCGACGCCCTGGTGGTGGTCAACGGGCACGGCGGGAACTACGTGCTGGGCAATGTCGTTCAGGAGTCCTCCGCCCGCGGCGAGCGGATGGCGCTCTTCCCGGCCCCCGAGGACTGGGAGGCGGCGCGGGAGCGGGCGGGTGTGGTCACCTCGCTGCTCACCGACATGCACGCGGGGGAAATAGAAACCTCCATCCTTCTGCACGCTCATCCCGAAATGCTCCGACCCGGTTATGAGACCTCCGATTTCGTTGCCGACGACCGGCGTCATCTGCTCACCCTCGGCATGTCCGGCTATACCGATTCCGGTGTCATCGGCCGTGCTTCGCTGGGTTCGGCGGAAAAGGGGAAGGAACTCCTGGCGAGCCTGGCGGATTCCTTCGGGGCGTATTTCTCGTTGCTGACCTCCGACGGGTAGTCAACATCCGGTGCGGGGCCGGGTCCGGGGGCCGGTGCGACGGCCCGGGGCCCGGCGCGCAGGCCCGCGTACCAGCGGGCGACGAGCACGATCAGGCCGGGCAGGCTCGCCACGAGGCTGAGCACCCCGTAGACGACCGCGACGGCGAGTCCCCGGCCTGCGCCGAGACCGGCGGCGCCGAACGCCCAGGCGGTGACGCCCTCGCGGGGTCCCCAGCCGCCGACGTTCAGCGGCAGCCCCATCGCCAGCAGCGCGAGCACCGCGAGCGGCACCAGGACGGCCACGGAGGCGGCGGCTCCGGCGACGCGGGCGGCGAGGACGAACATGGCGACGTACCCTGCCAGGACGACCACGGAGGAGACGACCACCCCGGGCCCGTTGCGCCGGGACAGCAGCCCTTCGCGCGCCTCGGCGAGGGTCGCCCGCAGCTTGCGGCCCCGGGCGGAGGGTGCCGCCCGGTTCATGCGCAGGGCGAGGACGACGGCGACGGCACCCAGGGCGCCCAGGGCCGCGAGCGGGGCGATGTGCCGGGCCTGGGAGAACACCGGCGACGGCATGGTCAGCAGGACCACGGCCCCGACGGCGAACAGCGCGAGCTGCCCGGCGGCCCGTTCGAGGACGACGGCCTTCACGCCCCGCCGCAGATCCCCCTCGCTCTGCCCGTGCCGCACGGCCCGGTGCACGTCGCCGAGGACGCCGCCGGGCAGGGCCGCGTTGAGGAACAACGCGCGGTAGTAGTCGGCGACGGCCGGGCCGAACGGCAGCCGGATGCGCAGCCCCCGGGCCACCAGCGCCCAGCGCCATGCGCTGAACACCGTGGTGACGAGCCCGATCCCGAGCGCGAGGAGCAGGGTCACCGCGTCGATGCGGCGCAGCCCGTCCAGGAAGACGCCCGTACCCAGCCGCCAGAACAGCACGGCGACGATGGCGATTGCGGCGACGGTCCCGAGGTGCGTGCGGACCTGCCGGGAGCCGAGCCGGGCGAGGGCCGCACGGAGGGGGCCGGGCGACGGGGAGCCGGCCGGGGTGCGGTCGGACTCCGCGGCGGTCGCGGGGCCTTGGGCGGCGGTGGCCCCGGCGGGATGTCCCGAGCCGTTGCCGGTGGCCGGTGCCGATCCGGTGGCCGGAACCGACGCGGTGGCCGGAGCCGACGTCGGTGCCATCGCCTGCGCCTGCGCCACTGCCGCCCACGGTGCGCCGGCCGGCGTCGGCCGTTCGCGCACCGGAGTCACCACACCCCGCGGAGCCGCCCGCGTCCCCGTCGCCTGCGGGCTCATGACGCTCCGCCCACCGGACGGCACAGGGCCAGGAGGTCGGTGTGATGGACGGTGACGCGCAACTCGCCCGCGGCGCAGGCGGCCAGGCGCTCGGCCAGATAGGCCTCGGCCGGGACGCGCAGGTCGGGGCGCTGTTCCACGGCGGCGCCGACCCAGCCGCGCAGCCACTGCTCGGTCAGCGCGGCCTGCTCGGGGCCGAGCCGCCAGGGGCTCGGGTGCAGGCGTACCGTCGCGCCCTGTTCGGAGAACGCCTCGGCCGCCGCCGTGACCGCGTCGGGGCCGAGCAGGCCGTCGCGGCGCTGGTGGTCGTTGAACGCCTGGGCGATCTCCGCGTCCAGCGGGTGCGACGGGGTCAGCTCCACGCGCCCGGCGACGGACAGCGTCAGCAGGGCGGGACAGCCGGCTCCGGCACAGGCGGCGGCGAGGGTGTCGAGTTCCTCGCGGGTGAGGACGTCCAGCAGGGCGGAGGCCGTCACCAGGGACGCACCCTGCAGCGCGTCCGGGGTGAGGCGGGCGACGTCACCGCGGCGCGTCTCCACGCTGACCCGGCTGCCGTCGGCGGCGGAGCGCGGGGAGGCGACGGCGGCGAAGTGCAGCAGATAGGGGTCGCGGTCGTGCAGGATCCAGTGCTGGGCGCCGTCCAGGCAGGGGGCGAGCCAGCGGCCCATCGAGCCGGTGCCGCAGCCCAGGTCGTGGATGACGACGCCGCCCGACTTGCCCGGCAGGTTGGCGAGCCGGATGCGCAGCGGGTCGAGCAGGTCGTGCGCCCGCGCGGCGGCGTCGGCCGGCTCCCGCAGCTCCAGCCACTCGGGCGCGTAGCGGGGCGGATCGTCGGGCCCGGCCTCACGCAGCTTCACGGTGGGCCGCGCTCCCGCTGCCCCGCCACTGGGCCCGGCGCCCGGGATGACCGCACCGGCGGCAGCCGGCACGGCCGCGGACGTGCCGTCGGTACCCGCCCCCGCGACCACCGGGCCACCGGCCTGCACGGTCGCGGACGAGCCGCCGGAGCCCACGGCCCCCACCACCGCGCCGGCAGCCCGTCCCGACACGGACGAGCCGCGGGGGCCCGCGCCGGGGATCACGCCGTTCATGGGCTCGGCGGGCTGCCTCGGTCCGGGCTGGGCCGGGATCGTGCCGCTCTGCTGGGTCGTCACCGGGTTCGTCATGCGGCCCTCCGGGGTTCGGTCGGCAGCCGGCGCAATACCGCCGCCAGGCTCTGTGCGGTCGTCGCCCAGCCGTCGAGGGCGGCGCGGCGGCCGCGGGCGGCGGCCTTGAGGCGGCGCCGTACGTCGGCCTCGCCGAACCAGCCGCGCAGTTCGGCGGCGATGGCGGCGGGGTTCTCCGGCGGGACGAGGATGCCGGGCACCCCGCCGTCGGGGGCGCGTCCGACCGCCTCGGGCACGCCGCCGACGTCCGTGGCCAGCACGGGGATGCCGCGGGCCAGCGCCTCGGTCACCGCCATGCCGTACGTCTCGGCGTACGAGGTGAGGACCATCAGGTCGGCGGTGGCGTACGTGGCGTCGAGCGCGGCGCCGGACCGCGGGCCCGCCAGCTCCAGCCGGTCCTCCAGGCCGTGCTCGCGGATGAGGGACCGCAGATGGGCGACGTACTCCGGGTCCTGGGTGAGGCCGCCGACGCACACGCAGCTCCACGGCAGGTCGGTCACCGTGGCCAGCGCCTCCACCAGCCGGTGCTGGCCCTTGCGCGGGGTCACGGCGGCCACGCACAGCAGCCGCGACACACCGTCGGTTCCGGGCGCGAGGGGCGCGATGTCGGCACCGGGCGCGGCGACGTGGACGCGCTCGGGGGGCAGGCCGTGGTGGGAGACCAGGCGGCGGACCGCCCAGTCGCTGGTGGCGATCACCGCGGGCACGGCCCGCAGCACCGCCCGCTCCTTGGCGTCGAGTTCGGCGGCGACCGCCGGTTCGAGCCCGGTCTCGTCGCCGAGCGGGAGGTGGACGAGCACGGCCATGCGCAGCCGTTCCGCCTCCGGCACCACGATCTCCGGGACGCCGCAGGCCACCAGCCCGTCGAGCAGGACGGCGGCGCCGTCCGGCAATCCGGCCAGGGCGCGGGCGAGTTCCGTGCGGGCGGCCGGCGACGGCCGGGGCCAGTCACCGGCGACGGGGTGCTTGGTCACCTGCCAGCCGAAGCCGGGCAGGTCCAGGCACACGCGCCGGTCGTAGGCGTTGCCGCCGCTCGGCGTCGCCGGGTCGTCGACGCCGCCCGGCAGCACGAAGTGCACGGTGCGCAGGGACATGGGGATGATCTCGGCGTTCCTCAGGGCGGCGTGCTGCACCGGGACGTAGTTCAGCCGCGCCGGTACCGGTCCGGTCTGCTCGGGCCGCTCGATGGTCGTGTCGGTCACAGCGCACGCTCGTAACTCGCCCAGGCGATGTGCGACTCGTGCAGGGTGACGGTGAGGCCGGCGATGCCCTTGGCGCCCTCGCCCAGCGCGCCCTTGTGGATGCGCTCGGCGAGCCGGTCGGCGATGACCTTGGCGAGGAACTCCGTGGAGGTGTTGATCCCGGCGAAGTCGGGCTCGTTGTCGAGGTTGCGGTAGTTCAGCTCGCTGACGACCGCCCCGAGTTCCTGCGTGGCCAGCCCGATGTCGACGACGATGTTGTCCTCGTCCAGCTGTTCACGCCGGAAGGTGGCGTCCACCAGGAACGTGGCGCCGTGCAGGCGCTGCGCCGGGCCGAAGACCTCGCCGCGGAAGCTGTGGGCGATCATGATGTGATCGCGGACGGTGATGCTGAACAACGGACGACCCTCCAGGTGCGGCGCGTCTGCTCCCCCGCCATGGCTGCCGGGGATGCCGTGTAGTACGGCTGTCTGCCTTCCCCTGTTCAGCCTCGGGTACGTCTTTTCTCAGGTCAGGCGCTCTTGTCATGGCCGATGTCGTACCTGATGGAACGAATCGTCAGCCGATGTGTCAATCGCTCTCGTCGTAGCGGACGCGGTGGCACAGGGCGGGGATCTCGCCCGAGGCGAGTCCCGGCAGCACCTCGGGCAGGTCCTCGAAGGCGGACTCGCCGGTGACGAGGGCGTCGAGCGCCGGGTCGGCGAGCAGGTCGAGGGCGACGGCGAGCCGGTCGGCGTAGGTCCGGTCGGGGCGGGCCGGGGAGACGGTGCCGACCTGGCTGGAGCGGATGGCCAGGCGCCGGGAGTGGAAGGCCTCGCCGAGCGGCAGGCTCACCTTCCGGTCGCCGTACCAGCTCAGTTCGACGACGGTGCCCTCGGCGCCGAGGAGTTCCAGGGACCGGGCGAGGCCCTGTTCGGTGGCGCTGGCGTGGACGACCAGGTCGCAGTCGCCGTCGGCGTCCCGCGGGGTGGCGAAGCCGACGCCGAGCGCCTCGGCGGTCTCGGCGCGGGACGGGTCGGCGTCGACCAACTGGACGCGGACGCCGGGGAAGCGCGCGAGCAGGGCGGCGACCGAGCAGCCGACCATGCCGCCGCCGACCACGGCGATCCGGTCGCCGATCAGGGGTGCGGCGTCCCACAGGGCGTTGACCGCGGTCTCCACGGTCCCGGCGAGCACGGCCCGTTCGGCGGGCACGGTGTCCGGGACGGGCGTCACGGCGCTCGCCGGGACGACGTACCGGGTCTGGTGCGGATACAGGCAGAACACCGTACGGCCGGCGAGCGACCCGGGCCCCTCCTCCACCACCCCGACGTTGAGGTAGCCGTACTTCACCGGGCCCGGGAAGTCGCCCTCCTGGAACGGCGCCCGCATGGCCGTGTGCTGGCTGACGGGCACGCCGCCGCGGAAGACGAGCGTCTCGGTGCCGCGGCTGACTCCGGAGAACAGCGTGCGGACCAGCACCTCGCCCTCGCCGGGCTCCGGCAGCTCGACGTCCCGGATCGCGCCTCGCCCAGGCGAGTCGATCCAGAACGCGCGTCCGGTGTGCTTCATCGAAGTCCTCCTGAACGATCGGGAAGCTGCTTGCGTACCGAGGGGTGCACAGGCCGCGCACAAGGTAGCGGCGTTGATCGACTCTGTCACACGGCCGGAGGGTGTTCGGTGGCCCTGAACAACACTTACGACGCGAGGCTCGTACAGCAGGAGACCGCCCTGGGGGCGGGTGTGCAGGTCCTGCTGCTGGCCCTGATCGGCACGGCGATCGGGATGGGCCCGGCGGGCTGGCTGACCGGCCTCGCGTTCGCGTTCGCCACCTGGGCGGTGCTCTCCCGGGCCCTGCACCGCTCCCGGCTGCGCTCCTTCGGCGCGGCGAACCGGGTCACCCTGGGCCGGGCCACCCTCGTCGGCGGGGTCACCGCGCTCGTCGCGGACTCCTTCCAGAGCTCCCCGCCCGTGTCGCTGTTCGTCGGGCTGACGGCGGTGGCGCTGATCCTCGACGGCGTCGACGGCAAGGTGGCCCGCCGCACCGGTACCTCCACCCCGCTGGGCGCGCGCTTCGACATGGAGGTCGACGCGTTCCTGATCCTCGTGCTCAGCGTGTACGTGTCCATGCAACTGGGCCTGTGGGTGCTGCTGATCGGCGGCATGCGGTACGTCTTCGTCGCCGCCGCCCGCGTCTGGCCCTGGCTGACCGCCGCGCTCCCGCCGAGCACCGCCCGCAAGACGGTCGCCGCGCTGCAGGGCGTGCTCCTGCTGCTCGCGGGCGCCGATCTGCTGCCTTACGCGGCCAACTTCGGGGTCGCGGCCCTGGCGCTGGGCCTGCTGGTGTGGTCGTTCGGGCGGGACGTGCTGTGGCTGTACCGGACCTCGCGGGTCGAGCAGGCCCCGGCTCCCCGGCAGGTGCGGGAGCTGGTCGCGGGCTGAGAGCCCAGCGGGTTCGCAGGTTGTGCGACCCCGGGCCGGTCAGCTCGTAGGCGGCCCCGGGCCGGTCAGCTCGTAGGCGGCCCCGGGCCGGTCAGCTGTCGAAGCGCCCGCGCGCCGACTCGATGTGCCCGAGGTACCGGTGGGTCCAGCCGCAGATCGCGTCGACCGTGGCGCGCAGGGCCCGGCCCGGTTCGGTCAGGGTGTACTCGACCTTGGGCGGCACGGTGGGGTGCACCTTCCGGTCGACCAGGCCGTTGCGCTCCAGCATCCGCAGGTTCTGGGTCAGCATCTTGTGGCTGACGCCCTCCACCTCGCCGCGCAACTCGGTGAAGCGCAGGGTGCGTTCGCCGAGGGCCTCGATGATCAGCAACGCCCACTTGTTGGCGACGTCGGAGAAGATCTCCCGGGCCAGGGAGTCCGCCCGCCGGAGGTCCGCGTTCTCGGGCAGGTCCCTCAACTGCTTGGTCACCATCTGGTTCCCCAGTCACTGAAAAGTGCGTTCTTCCAGGTCGGCCGTCACTCTCCTACGGTTTCCGGGTAACCGCAAGAGAGCGCTGGTACGCGCTCGACGGAAGGACGGGAACCATGACCACCCTCGACGTCTACGACCACGGTGTGCCGGCGGAGGGCCGGTTCGGCTACGCGCAGGCGATCCGGTCCGGCGATCTGATCCATGTCTCCGGCCAGCTCTCCTTCGACGAGGCGGGCGGCTTCGACCCCGCGGACGACGTCGCCGCCCAGCTCAAGCAGACCTATGTGAACATCGACAGGGTCCTGGCCCACTACGGCGTGACGCGCAACCAGATCGTGTCCCAGACGCTGTACGTGGTGGACCTGGTGCGCCACGCCGAGGTGGTGGCGGAGGGCAACCGGGCGTACTTCGGCACCCACCGCCCGGTCAGCACGGCCCTGGGCGTCACCGAACTGACCTTCCCCGGGCAGCTCGTCGAGATCAGCTGCGTGGCCGACACGCGGCTGCCCGCCTGAACCGGCCGCTCAGCGTCGCGTTCCGGCCCCGACCAGGGTCCGCTCGTAGGGGTCGAGGAGCACGCCCCGGACCTTGGTGGAGACGCCGGCGATGATCCGCTGGTGCGCCAGGGGCACGACCGCGTCCGTACCGAGGACGGCGGCCTCCGCGGCCATAGCGGCGTCCTGGCGCTCCCCGGTGCCGTCCGCCCTGTCGGCCTCGGCGACGGCCCGGTCGACCTTCTTGTCGCACAGCAGGGCGAGGTTGTAGCCGCCGTCGCAGGTGTAGTCACTGGCGAGGATGCCGACGGGGTCGCCGGTGTCCAGGAGGCTGTTGCGGGCGCCGATGAACGCGTCGAACTTCCCGCCGAGGGCGTCGCTCTCCAGGCGTGAGTACTCGCGCACCTCCAGTTTCACCGTGAAGCCGGCCTTCTGGAGCTGCTGTTGCACGACCTGGGCGACCTCGGGGAGTTCGGGCCGGTTGTCGTAGGTGGCGAGGGTGATCCGCGTGCCGTCGGGCCGGGCGGGCTTCGCGCGTCCGGCCGGCTTCACCCGCTTGCTCTCGGCCCAGGTGACGGCGGGGCCGAAGATGCCCGCGCCCGGGTCGGCGTATCCCTCGAAGACGCCCTTGACGAGGGTGGAGGAGTCGATCGCGGTGCGGGCGGCGGCGCGCAGCTCCGGGTCCTTGAAGGGGCCGGTCCTGGTGTTGAGCTGCAGGCTGGTGGTCCGGGTGGTGCCGGCTTCCTTGAGGGTGTCCCGGTCGAGCGTGGCGGCCTGGGCGACGGGGATCGCCTCGGCGATGTCGACGTCGCCGGTGCGTACGGCGTTGGCGCGTGCGGTGCCGTCCTTGACGAAGCGCGCGTCGATGCCGGCGGCCTGGGCGCGGCCGCCCCAGTAGTCGTCGTAGCGGTCGAGGGTGGCGGAGCCGCCGCCGTCGGCCTCGGTGAGCTCGAAGGGCCCGGTGGCGGTGCCGACCGGATCGGGGCGGTCCGCCTTCCGGTACGCCTTCGGGGAGAGGATCGCGAGGCTCGGGCTGGACAGGCGCAGGGGCAGGACGGGGTCGGGGGCTCCGGTGGTGACGCGCAGGCCGCGGTCGCCGTCGGCCCGTGCGCTGAGGGTGACGCCGGCGAGGGCGGCGGGCGCGGGCTTCGCGCGCGTGGCGTGGGTGAGGGCGGCGGCCACGGCGGAGGGGGTGACGTCCGTGCCGTCCTGGAAGGTGGCGTCGCGCAGGGTGAAGTGCCAGGTGCGGTCGTTCTCGCGGCGCCAGGAGGAGGCGAGCGCGGGGGTCGCGGCGCCGTTGGCGTCCAGGGCGGTCAGGCCCTCGGTGACGCCGAGACGGCTGAGCAGCGTGGCGTCGGCCCCGTACGGCGAGAAGTTCTCGGCGGGCGGGAAGGCGAGGGCGACGCGCAGCCGCGAGCCCGACCGGCCGTCGTCCGACGACGACGCCCCTTGGGGAGAGGCGAAGCAGCCGGCCAGGCAAGGGACGAGGGCGAGGGCGGCGAGGATCCGGGAGCGGGGCTTGAAGCTGAGGATCCGGGATCGGGGCTTGATGCTGAGGTCACGCACTTGCACAGCATATGCATCAAGCCGGAGCCGCCGGTCGACCGGGGACGACGACCAGGCGGCCCCCGCCAAAACCCATACGGCTCAAGCGATTTGACAGTCCGGCGCGCACTGATCGAATCTAGCCACATGACATCCATTTTCAAAAAGGCGGGTGGGTCGTGAGGGTCGCGTTCGTCGGCAAGGGAGGCAGCGGCAAGACGACGCTGTCGGCGCTGTTCTCCCGCCACCTGGCGCGGTCCGGCGCCCCGGTCCTCGCCATCGACGGCGACATCAACCAGCACCTGGCCGAGGCCCTCGGCGGCGAGGAGAAGTCCGCTCCTCCCCTGGGCGCGCACCTGCCCGGGATCAAGGACTACCTGCGGGGCACGAACCCGCGCATCCCCTCCCCCGAGGCGATGATCAAAACGACTCCCCCGGGGCGCGGTTCCCGCCTCCTGCGCCCTCTCGGCGACGACGAACTGCACGCGCGGCACGTCGGCCGCGCGGGCGGCGTACCGCTGATGGTCACGGGCGAGTTCGACGAGTCCGACCTGGGCGTGGCCTGCTATCACTCCAAGCTGGGCGCGGTCGAGCTGTACCTGGGCCACCTGGCGGACGGGCCCGGCGAATACGTCGTGGTCGACATGACGGCGGGCGCGGACGCCTTCGCCTCCGGCCTCTTCACCCGTTTCGACATCACCTTCCTGGTGGCGGAACCCACCCGCAAGGGCGTCTCCGTCTACCGCCAGTACCGCGACCACGCCGAACAGTTCGGCATCCGCATCGCTGTCGTCGGCAACAAGGTGACCTGCGAGGACGACCTCCTCTTCCTCAAGGAGCAGGTGGGGGACGACCTCCTGACCCACCTGGAGCAGTCCTCCTGGGTCCGCGCGGCGGAACAGGGCCGGGAGCGGGGCGAACTGGAAGCGCACAACCGGCACGCCCTGAACGTCCTGCGCGAGACGGTCGACTCCCACCCGCGCGACTGGACCCGGCTCCACCGCCACGCGGTCGAGTTCCACCTGCGCAACGCCCGCGCCTGGGCGGACGCCCGCACCGGCGAGGACCTGGCGGCCCAGATCGACCCCGACTACGTCCCCGGCGGCCCGGCGAACGCCTGAGCCCTCTTCACCTCACCGACGACCAGACAGGACGCCCCTCATGTCCCTCGACGTATCCGACCGACTCCTCGCCGAAGCCGAACGCGGCGACATCCGCGAGGAGGACTTCGTGGACACGGTCCGCACGTCCCTCCCCTACGCCTACGACCTGATCGCCTCCCTCGCCGCCGACCTGAACGCCGGCCGGGCGGAGTTCACGGACAACCAGACCCCTCCCCCGTCCGAACGGGAACGCGGCCAGCTCCTGCGCGCCCTCGCCAGCGACGCGATCCGCACCAGCCTGGAGCGCCACTTCGGCATCGCCCTGGCCTTCCAGAACTGCCACCGCGTGGCGGCGTTCCGCCCCGAGTCGCGGGACGGCGAGACGTACGCCCGCTTCACGTCCGCACGCGCGCAGATCCTGAACCAGTCACCGGAGTTCAGGGACTGCTGACGCCGTCCAGGAAAGCGAGCAGGGCTGCCGCGAACGGCCCCGGATCGTCCAGCCACGGAAAATGCCCCACCCCGCTCTGCACCACCGCCTCACCCTTCGGGAAGAGCGCCGCGTACTCCTTCATCACGCGCGCGGGTGCCGCCACGTCGTACTCCCCGGCCAGGACGAGGACGGGTGAGGGGAACGCGGCGAGGGCGGCCCGGGTGGCGTCGGGTTCGAAGGCACCGTCGGAGGCGTACCGAGCAGCCGCCTCGGCGTTGCGCTGGTGTTCCTCCGCCGCGCGGAAGGCGCGTGCCTCGTCGTCCCACCGCCCGTACCAGAATGGCGCGACGGCGTCCCAGTCCCCGTCCGCCGCCCGGCCGGCCGTGATCGCCTCCAGGGACGCGAACGCCGGGGCGAACCACGATTCGCCCCGGCGCAGGCGCGCGGTCTCCAGCCGGTCCTCGGCAGTGGCGCCGAGCCCCACCGCGAAGACGCTGGGCGTGACGAGAGCGAGGCGCCCCACGCGGTCGAGATGACGGGCCGCGTACAGAACGGCCAGGTTGGCGCCGCCGGAGTGCCCGACCAGATCCAGCCGCTCCAGCCCCAACTCTTCCCGCAGCGCCTCGACGTCGTCGACCTGCCGGTCACACCGGTACGAGCCCACGTCCCGCGGCACCGCCGACCGGCCGGTCCCCCGAAGGTCCAGCCGGACCACGGTGCGACGGGCGCCCAGACCGCCGAGGTCCCCCAGATAGACGGAGTCCTGCATGGGACCACCCGGGAGACAGACCAAGGGCGGGCCGTCTCCGGTCAGGTGGTAGGCGAGGGTGGTGCCGTCGGGGGCGGTGAAGGAGGGCATGGGGGCGAGACTGACAGCCGACGGCACGCGAGACAACCGGATATCGACAGGACCCTGAACGCCTATGACCAGTCTGCCAGTTGGCATGATCCCGCGCTTGTCACTACGCTCACACCCGCTGCGCACCTTCCCGGAGGGTACGAGGCGGTGTCCACGGTCCAGTCCGCTGGTCGTGAGTGACGAACGGTGAATCCACCACGTGGACCTCACTTCTGTGAGGGCGGATGCCCGGTAGGGCGATCCCTGCCATTCCGAACTCACAACCTGGAGTGGCTCTTCATGGAACCGGTCGAGTACAAGCCCGCGCGCCGTTCCTGGATTCGCGAGATCCTGGTCGGCGCCGCAGCCGGAGTTGCCTCCAACCTTGTGTGGGAGCTGCTGACGGCGGCAGCGCGCCTCCTCGTCTGAGGCAGGCATGTGGCGGGTCCGGTGAACCCGCCACTCTCCTCTCTCCCGTCACTCTCCGGCTGGGTCGCCGGGAGTGCTCTCAGAAGAGGGGCCGCTGCCCCTGGTCGGGCTTGTTCTGCTTCTTCCTGTTGCGCGAGCGGTTGCGCCCCCGCTTGGGCCGGGGCAGGTGCGCTGTCCGCGCCACGGGCGGCAGGTTCTCCCACGTGGGACGCAGACCGTCGATCCGCACGTCTCCGACGATCTGCTTCAGATACGTCTGGGTCTTCTCGTCGGGGGAGTAGAGGACGGTCGCCCGGCTGGCCCGGGTCATGAGCACGTGGTACGCGTGCCGGATGCACCGGGCGAAGTCCTCGTCGTCCGGCTTCCTGCCCCGCAAACTGGGGTCGAAGGAGCCGGGGGCCGCCACTCGCTTGACCCCGGTTTCCGGGTCCTTGCGCGCCTTGCCCTTCTGGAAGACCCAGCGACCGTCGCGGCGCACCATGTCCTCGCCGATGATCACACCGCACCAGTCCCATTCGAGTCCCTGTGCGGTGTAGACGCAGCCGATCTGGTTGATCCCGGCAGGGTGCACGGACCAGATCTTGGAGGGCGGCACGGTTCCGTCCTCGCAGAAACTCTCACTGTAGGCGTTCCACGGCTTGTGCCAGCCACCGATGCGGACATCGTCTTCCAGCCACCGCCCTGCCCCCTTGCCCTGCGGCTTGGTCCAAGGCCAGCAGAACCCGGCGACCATGCGGGCGGAGGCCCCTGCCTCCGCCTCCGCCCTGATGATCCGCTCCATGTCCTCGGGGCTGTCGGCGACCTCGACGTGCATGAGCCCGTCAGGGGTCCAGGGCTCCGGCTCGTTCTCGGTGAGCCCCAGGACATCGCGCACCCAGTGCACGTACCCGTCGCTTCCTCCACATCGGTACTGGGTGGGCAACTCGTAGCGTGCGGGGGTGATGCCACGAGCCTTGGCCGCGTTCGCGATGAGGTCAGCCGTGCCCACTTCGTTCGGTCGTACCGACTGGCTTCCGTCCAGGAAGAACACCGTGAGTCGGGAGGCGTCGAGCAACTCGTCCACCTGAGGTTTCGTCCCCTGCGCCTCGGCCGGCAGGTAACGGTTGGTGGTCCTGTCCCGCAGCCGGTGTGCCTCGTCGCAGATGAGGACGTCGAGCGGCGGGTCGGGCGGCGTGACGAAGCTGCTGAAGTAGGTGAAGCTCTCCTTGAACTCCCTGTCGCCGTACCCCACGTGCTCTTGGAGCGCCCCGTTGAAGGCCCTGCTGCCGCTGGCGTATCGGACCGTCCGTCCGTCGGCCTCGAACCGGGCTTTGAGCTGTAGTCCGACAGCGCTCTTGCCTGTGCCCGCGCCGCCGGTCACGACGAACACGGCCCTCCGCTCGTCCGGGACGAGGGTCGGCCGATCCGGGTCCCCAAGTATCCGGGACGCCTTCTCCATGACATCGTCGGCGATCTCCTTCTGCCTCCTCCGCAGAGTGAAAACGGTGTCTTCGCCCCGGGACCTGATCATCGCGTCGAGCAGGGGCGTGTTACGGAGATTCATGCTCTTCAGCAACAGCTCGGCAGCGTGGTCACCGCCGTTCTCCGCGAAATGTCCCCGAAGGTCGGCGAGCAGTCTCTGGCGGCGGTCCTTGGTGTACGTGCGCGCGTAGATCCCGGTGGGCGCCTCGGTGTCGAGCAGGGGCTTCGCGGATTCCTCCGTGGCGTTGTGGAGATAGGCGAATCCGCCGCATTCGACCTCGAGCCCGTCCAGCGGCCCCTTCTCGCCGGTGAAGAGGTCGAAGCATTCGCGCAGTTGCAGGGCAGGGTGTCGCTTCGGCTCGATGATTCCCGGTACGTGAACCAGTTCGGCCGTTGCGGCCTCGACCCGGGTGACCGTCGACCAGCGTTTCAGCTCCACGAGCTGAAACGACGGGTGATGGGTCTCCGGGTGGCGGCCGACCAGAACGACGTCGATCAGGCGCTGGTCGTTGCGGTTCTCCGGTTCCTCGACCGTCGCCGCGCACTCGACGATCATCTCCACACCGCCGCGGTCCGCCGCCACGAGGTCCTTCGCCAGCTCGACCAGGCTCTCCGCCCACGCTGTCCGTTCGGAGAGCGAGGCTTCCGTGCCCCGGAAGAGCTTCCATCTGGCTGCCAGATGGGGCACCATCCGGCGCCGGGAGTTCAGGGCGAGCAGGTCCTGCGCGGACAACCTCAGCAGGAGCATGGACACGAGGACGTTCCCCCAGGGCACGAGTGACTCGTGCGGGTGGGGGCCTGTCCTCGTGCGGAGGAAGCCCGTCGGGCCGCGATCGGTAGGGTGATCGTAGGTGTGTGGTCTCCCCGGCAGCCGTTTCCAAGCCACGGTGCCCACGTCATGGACGGGTCTTCGCGAGGCCGCGGACCCGGTCACGCCCCCACGGCTGTGAGTCGTGGCCGGCCCACCAGCTCGCGCAGCTTGTCCTGGGTCTCCGCGTCCGTGGAGTGGACGACCGTGCCCACCATGCCGCGGGTGAGGAGAACCTTGTAGGTGTTGCGGATCAGGCGGTCGATGTCCGCGTCCGGAGTCGACCGCTTGAAGACCGGGTCCTTGGAGGCCGTGCGGTCGGTGATCCAGCGGTCACCGCGCCACACCAGGTCGGGTCCGATGATGACGCCGGACCAGTCGTACTCGAATCCCTGAGCGGTGTAGACACAGCCGATCTGACCGAAACCCGCCGGGTCCGTCGCCCACAGGGCGGAGGGCGGTGCCCCGGACACGGAGCGGTCGCCCCGTAGGTTCCACGGGCGGGCCCAGTCCCCGATGCGCACGTCGGCCGGAAGGGGCTCCCCGGGCTTGGGCTCGGGAGACCAGGGCCAGCAGTAGCCCGCCGACATCCGGGCTCCGTAGCCCTCGCCGCGCCGGCCGTCCAGGAAGTACTCCATCTCCTGCGGGCTTTCGGCGATCACCAGTTGCATGCGGTCGTCGGGGTCCCACACCACCGGCCCGCCGGGCTCCAGTCCCAGGAGGCGTACGACCCAGCGCAGGTAGGCATCGCTCCCGCCGCAGCGGAACTGGCTGTCGAGCGGTACAAGGTGACAGGTCAGTCCTCTGCGCGCGGCCGCCGCCTTGATCTCGTCGACCCGGCCCATCTCCCCGGGACGGACGACCTGGTGTTCGTCGAGGAGGAAGACGGGCACCTTGGCGACGTCCAGCAGCTCGTCGATCTGCCGTTTCCCGGTCCGGTGCGCGGCCGGTGTGTACCGGTTGGCGGACGTCTCCCGGATGCGGTGTGCCTCGTCGCAGATCACGACGTCCAAGCTGTTCTTCTCGGCCGTCATGAAACTGTTGAAGTACTTGAACAGCTCCTGTACCTCCCGCTTGCGGGAACCGGCCACCTTCCGCATGGTCTTGGTGAAGGACTGTGACCCGGTGGCGTGCAGGGCGGGGACACCCTGCCGGTACAGCTCTCCGAGCAGGGAGAGGGCGATGACACTCTTGCCGGTGCCGGGGCCGCCGGTGACGACCACGACCTCCTTGTGGTCGGACCGCTTGGCCCGGCGCACGGCGTTCAGCACCATGCGGTAGGCGACCTGCTGTTCGTCGAGGAGGACGAACTGCTCACGCTCGCGTACCTCCTGCGCCGCCACCGACATGAGCTGCTTGGACGGTACGGTCTTCCCCGCCAGCAGTTCGTCGGCTGCCCCGGCGCCGGGCCGCCGGTCGCTGAGCCTCGTACGGAGATGGTCGAGGAACTCGCCGCGCCGGTCCCCGGTGAACAGCAGGCCGTGCTCGTCGGACTCGATGGCGCGCAGGCCACCCACCCCGAACTCGGTCGCGTTGTGCAGGAACGCGGCTCCGCTGACCCGACCTGGATACTCGGCCACCGCACCGTTGAAGTTGACCAGGTACTCGCAGTAGCGGCGTACCTGCTCGATGGGGTTGAGGACAGGATGCGCGTAAGCGTCCACGTGACACAGCGCCGGGTCCTCCTCGTCCGGCTCGGCCTGGCTCCACTGCTTCAGCTCCACCACGACGTACGACGGCTCGCCCGTCTCCGGGTGGACACCGGCGAGTACGGCATCGGCGCGCTTGCTGTTCAGCGGGAGCGCGTACTCCAGCATGACCTCCACGCCACCGAGCCCGGCGTCGTTGAGCGCGGCCGCCAGGGCGGGGATGCTCCGCTCCCAGGAGCGCGCCTCCGAGGGTCCGGGCCGGTAGCCGTGCACGTGGGTGAACTGCTCGGTGAGATGGAGATAGAGAGAGTGGTCGAGCGCCATGGCGGCGACCGATGCGGCAGACGCGCGGAACAGCAAGGACTTCCCCCGGGCAGCACGAACTGACTCGTGCGGGTGGGGGCATGTCCTTCGAGACTCCACCGAGGTGGAGCGGAAGCCCGTCGGGCCGCGATGACTACGCCTCCGAGGTTACCTGGGAGGCGGAGGCTGCCCGTACCGCCCCCGTCGCTCCGCCCCCGCCCGTCCCCCGGCATCGTCGGATCAGGCAGCCCTGCGCCCCCGGCTCCGATGGGCCTGGATCACCTCGGCGTACCGGTGGCCTGTGCCCTTGATCGTGCGCTGCTGGATCGCGTAGTCCACGTGGACGAGACCGAACCGCTTCTCGTAGCCGTACGCCCACTCGAAGTTGTCCAGCAGGGACCACGCGGGCCTGGGCAGCTACTGCTACTACAACGTCGACCCGACGATCGTGCAGCACCACGGCTTCGCCGCGCCGAACCGACCCGGGGTGCGCTTCCACGACCTGCTCGTGGTCTCGCTGGGCGGCAACGGGCAGTACGAGTGCGTCATCAACGACACGGGAGCGCCCACGTCGGGGACGTCCACCGTGCCGTCGACGGTGGTGTCGTACCCATAGAAGTCGGGCCCGTAGGAAGGGCCGGCCCCTCCCCCACGCGAAAGGGGAGGAGCCGGCCGCGGTCTCACCGCACCGCGGCGGCCGCGGGCGCCGGCGCGTAGCCCGTGGGCCGGGCCGTGAACGTGCCGCGGCCCTGGGTGCGGCTACGCAACCGGGTCGCGTAGCCGAACAGTTCGGCCAGCGGCACGGTGGCGGTGACGACCGCCGCGCCCGCGCGGGTGACCGAGCCGGTCACCCGCCCGCGCCGGGCGGCGAGGTCGCCGAGCACACCGCCCACCGCGTCCTCGGGCACCGTGACCGTGACCTCGGCGACCGGCTCCAGCAGGACCATCACGCAGGCACGCAGGGCCGCACGCAGTCCGAGCCGGCCGGCCGTGCGGAACGCCGCGTCCGAGGAGTCCTTCACATGGGTAGCCCCGTCGGTGAGCGTCACGCGCAGCCCGGTCACCGGGTGCCCGCCCAGCGGTCCCTCGGCGAGGGCGTCCCGGCAGCCGGCCTCGACCGCCCGGACGTACTCCTGCGGCACGCGCCCGCCGACGACGGCCGAGCGGAAGTCGAAGCCTCCCTCCGCGTACGGCTCCACGTCGAGGACGACATGGGCGAACTGCCCGGCCCCGCCGTCCTGTTTGACGTGCCGGAACACCAGCCCGGACACACCCCGGCCGACGGTCTCCCGGTGGCTGACCCGGGGCCGGCCCACGCCGACCTCCAGCCCGAGGTCGCGCCGGAGCTTCTCCACCGCCACCTCCAGGTGCAGTTCGCCCAGGCCCGACAGCAGCGTCTGCCCGGTCTCCGGGTCGGTCCGCACGACCAGCGACGGATCCTCCTCGGACAGCCGGGCCAGCCCCGACGCCAGACGGTCGGTGTCGCCGGCCCGGCGGGACTCGACCGCGACCGACACCACCGGCTCCTGCACACCCGGGGGTTCCAGGACGAGCGGGGCGTCCGGCGCGCACAGGGTCGAGCCGGCCCGGGCCGACTTCAGCCCGACGACGGCGACGATGTCACCGGCGACCGCCCGGTCCAGGGGTGCGTGCCGGTCGGCCTGGACGCGCAGGATCCGGCCGATCCGCTCGGCGCGCCCCGCACTCGCGTCCCACAGCGTGTCTCCCTTCTCGATCGTCCCGGAGTAGATCCGCAGATACGTCAGCCGCCCGGTGGGCGTGGCGTGCACCTTGAACGCGAGCGCGGCCGTCGGCGCCGCCGGGTCGGCGGGCCGTTCCCGCACCTCGCCGCCCTGCGTGCCACGGACCGGCGGCACGTCCAGCGGCGACGGCAGGTAGGCCACGACGGCGTCCAGCAGCGGCTCGACTCCGCGGTCGCGGTAGGCGGAGCCGCACAGCACGACCACGCCGTCGCCGTTGCGGGTCAGGTCCCGCAGCGCCGAGGCGAGGGTCCGCTCGCGGAGCGCGCCCGTGTCGCAGAACTCCTCCAGCGCGCCCGGGTGGAGTTCCGCCACGGCCTCCTCCAGCGCCCGGCGGCGGGCGCCGGCCTCGTCCCGCAGGTCGTCGGGCACGGGCCCTTCCTCCAGGGCGTCGCCGCCGGGCCACCGCAGCGCGCGCATGCGCACCAGGTCGACGACGCCGGCGAAGGCGTCCTCGGTGCCGATCGGCAGCTGCACCAGCAGCGGGGCCGGGTGCAGGCGCTCCCGGATCGACGCCACGGCCGCGTCGAGGTTCGCGCCGGCGCGGTCCATCTTGTTGACGAACGCGATCCTCGGCACGCCGTGCCGGTCGGCCTGCCGCCACACCGACTCGCTCTGCGGCTCCACCCCGGCCACCGCGTCGAACACGGCCACCGCCCCGTCGAGCACCCGCAGCGCGCGCTCCACCTCGGCGGCGAAGTCGACGTGCCCCGGGGTGTCGATCAGGTTGATCCGGTGGCCGTCCCAGGCGCAGCTCACCGCCGCCGAGAAGATGGTGATGCCCCGGTCCCGCTCCTGCGGATCGAAGTCGGTGACGGTGGTGCCGTCATGGACCTCGCCGCGCTTGTGCGTGGTTCCGGTGGCGAACAGGATCCGTTCGGTGACGGTGGTCTTGCCGGCGTCGACGTGGGCGAGGATGCCGAGGTTGCGGACGACGGCGAGCGGGTTGTGGGTGGTGCGCACGGCCCGGGGCCTTTCGGTGCGATCGGGAAAGGGCAGCGCGATTTCCGGGAGAGAGGGCACAAGAGAGACACGGGTCTGACTGCACGTCAGATAAGCGCTGAGTACCCGGTGTTCGTCCCGGTCAGCCGGTGCCGCCGCGCAGCGGGCACCGGGGGGACGAAGACACGAGGATCACCTCGTAGCGCGGCTGGGAGACGGCGGCAGCGGTGTGATCACGCACGGCCGTCTCCCTTCGTTCGTCACGCCGGCGCACCGCCCGGGTCGTGGGCGGCGCGGGTACGTGCGTGAGTGTAGGGAGACCCGGAGGCACCGGGCCAGGGATTATTCCGGCGGGGTCGGGGTGTCGTGGGTGCGGTACATCGCCTGGACGTCCAGCTCCAGTTGCACCGTCGGGCCGACCACCGCGATGCCCCGGGCCAGCATCGAACGCCAGTTCAGGGTGTAGTCCTCGCGGTGCAGCTCCGCCGTGGCCAGGGCCGCGCAGCGCAGTTCCTGTCCGTAGCCGCCGTTCACCGTGCCCAGGTACGTCGTGTCCAGCGCGACCGAGCGGCTCACGCCGTGCATCGTGAGCGAGCCCTGCAGCGTCCACTTGCTGCCGCCCCGGTAGGCGAAGCGCGCGCTCGTGAAGTCGATGTACGGGAAGCGCTCGACGTCCAGGAAGTCGGCGGACCGCAGGTGGTTGTCGCGGGTGGTGTTGCCGGTGGTGATGCTGGAGGCGTCGATGCGGACGTGCACGCGGGAGTCCGTCATGTCCTGGGCGATCTGGATGCCGCCCTCGAAGCGTTCGAAACGGCCGTGGACGTTCGCCATGCCGACGTGCTTGGCGATGAACCGGATCGCGGTGTGCGGCGGGTCGAAGAGCCAGGTCCCGGGGGTCGGCAGCTGGAGGGCCTCGGCCGGTGCGAGCCAGACGCGCTCGGTGGGCGTCGACGCGCCCGCCACGGCCTCGATCGTCTCGCGGTGCGGCCGCAGGCCCTCCGCGGAGATCAGCAGGCTGTAACGGCCCGGCGGCAGCGCCGCGAGGAAGTAGCCGTAGGGGTCGGTCGTCCCGCGGGCGGCGACACGGTGGGTGTCCAGGGCGGTGACGGTGACGTCCGCGGCCGCCAGGGGCGAGCCCATCGGGTCGACGACCTCGCGGGCCACGGCACCGGCACCGGACGGAAGGGGGAGGGCGAGGCCCGCCGCTGCGGCGGAGGTGTTCTTGAGCCACCGGCGCCGGAGCAGTGCGAGGGCCATGTGGTTCACCTTTCTTCGGGTGTGCGCCCGTACGGCGGCGATTCAGCGCACGCCGCACGGCCGCACCTTGCTGCGGTCACACCCCCTCGTCGATCCTGACGGACCGGGTTCCGGCCCGGGTGTCTCATTACGAGACAGTCAGGACCGCTCCCGGAAGACGTCCGCGTGTTCGGCGGCCCACTGGGCGAAGGTCCGCGCCGGGCGGCCGGTGACCTTCTCGACGGTTCCGGCGACCGTGCGGCCCACCTCGGGGGTGTTGCCGTACGCCTCCAGCAGGAAGCCGATGACGTCCTCCGGGAGGTACGCCGCCCGCCACCGCGCGACGGCCTCCTCCTCGGTCAGCTCGACCAGGGCGATCTCCCGGCCGGCGGCGGCCGCGATCGTCTTCACCTTGTCGCCGACGGTGAGCACCTCCGGGCCGGTGATCACGTACTCCTGGCCTGAGTGCCCCTCCTCGGTGAGCGCGACCGCGGCGACGGCACCGATGTCGCCCTCGTGGACCATCGCGCTGAGCCGGTCGACGAACGGCTCGCTGACCTCGCCCGAGGCCGCGATCCCGTCCGCCCACTCCAGGGCGTTGGCCATGAACTCGACCGGCATGAGCACGGTCCAGCCCACCTCGTCGTCGGCGCGCACCGCGTCCTCCAGCGGGGTGGGCCCGCCGCCGTGCAGCACGGTGATCCGGCGGACGCCGGCCGAGCGGGCCAGCTCCAGGATGCGCGGGCCGGTCTCCAGCGGGGTCAGGGCGGCCCCGCCGAAGGTGATCAGGTGGAGGCCGGTGATGCCCTCCAGGGCCGGGACCAGGCTGTCCGGTGCGGTCAGGTCGCCCTCGACGGTCTCGACACCGGCGGGGAAGACGGCCTTCGCGGCGTCCCGGGTGAGGGCGCGGACCTGGTGGCCCCGGGCGAGCAGTTCGGCGACGACCTGGCGGCCGACGGTTCCGGTGGCACCGGTGACGAGGATCTTCTGCGTCTGAGTCATGCCACGACCGTAGGAAGCCTTGCGGTCACCTTCTGTCCGCAAGGCTGTGCGGGCTGTACTCCGCCCTTGCCGGCTATACGGCAGTCCCCTCCGCGTCCTCCGGAGGGCCGCCCTCGTACGCCGCGCGCAGCACCGACCGCACCCCGTCCGCCGTCACCGGGCGCGGGTTGGCGTACGGCTCGCCGGCGACCCGGTCCGCGGCCGGGGCCACGTCGCCTTCCGCGAGGCCGAGTCCGGCGAGGGACCGCGGTGCGCCGAGGCGACCGGACAGCTCCCACAGGGCGCGGGGCACGTCCTCGGCGCCGAGGGCCCGGCGCAGCACGGTCAACGCCCGCGGCACGGCGGGGGCGTTGAAGGCGAGGGCGTACGGCAGGACCACGGTGTGCGTCTCGGCGTGCGGCAGTCCGTAGCTGCCGCCCAGCACGTGGCAGACCTTGTGGTGCAGCCCCATCGTGGTGGCGCCCAGGCACGCGCCGCACAGCCACGCCGCGTACAGCGCCCTGCCGCGCGCGTCCAGGTCCCCGGGGTCGGCGGCCAGCAGCGGCAGCGCCTCGGCCATCGCCCGCACTCCCTCCTCGGCCATGACCGAGACCAGCGGCGAGGCGTCCGGGGCGTACAGCGCCTCGACGGCGTGCGCGAGCGCGTTGACGCCGCTGGTCACGGTCAGCGACAGAGGCAGGGAGAGGGTGAGCCGGGGGTCGTAGACGACGCTGCGGGGCTGGACGACCGGGTCGCGCCCGGTGCGCTTGGTGCCGTGCTCGGTCAGGCCCCAGACCGGGGTCATCTCGGAGCCGGAGTAGGTGGACGGCACGGCGATCAGCGGCAGTCCGGTGCGCAGGGCGATGGCCTTGCCGAGTCCGATCGCGGAGCCGCCGCCGACGGCGACGCAGCCGTCCGCCCCGGCCGCCCGGACCGCCGCGACGGCACGGTCCGCGTCCTCGACGGGGACGTGCATCCGGGCCTCGGCGTGCAGTCCCACGCAGCTGTCGCCGAGCGCGTCGGCGACCGCCCGGGCGACGGTCTCGCCCCGGCTGCCGCACACCACGAGCAACCTGCGCAACCCCAGGCGCGCGGCCTCGCCCGGCGTCGCGGTGACGGCCGCGCCGGGCCGGAACACGACCCGCACGGGCCGGGTCTCGTAGGTGAACTCCTCCTGGAACGTCATGCCGTGCGCTCCAGGACGAGGTCGAAGGCGGCGTGCCGGAAGGGGTTCGGCACACCGAACTCCCGGGCGAGCGCGGGATCGTCGGTCTCCGCGAAGTCCTGGACCAGGCTCTGCTTCACCGCGAACACGGCGTCGGAGTCGAGGTATTCGCCGCCGGCGACGAAGATGTGCGTGGTGACGGGCGCGTGTCCCTCGGCCGTGGCGATGAAGTGGATGTGCGCGGGGCGGTAGGGGTGCCGTCCGGTCGCGCGCAGCAGGCCGCCGACCGGTCCGTCGGTGGGGATGGGGTACGCCGCCGGGACGCAGGTGCGGAACCAGAAGCGGCCCTCGGCGTCGGCGGTGAACAGGCCGCGTCCGTTGCCGGGGGGCTGCACGCCGGGCTGCTGGACGTCGTAGAAGCCCTTGTCGTCGGCCTGCCAGACGTCGACGAGGGCGCCGGGCAGCGGCGTGCCGTCCTCGGACCGCACCCGGCCGCTGACCACGCAGGGTTCGCCGCCGCCGACCAGGTCGATGTCGGCGCCGAGTTCGCGGACCGGCGACTCGGTCATGTGGAAGGGGCCGAGCACGGTCGACTCGGTGGCGCCGGGCGCGCGGTGGCCGTGGAGGGTCTCGACGAGCATGGAGAGGCCGAGCACGTCCGACAGCAGGATGAACTCCTGCCGGGTGTCGGTGCAGGTCTGCCCGGTCGCGGTGAGGAAGCCGATCGCCTGCTCCCATTCCTCCTGGGTGAGGCGCGTCTCGCGGGCAAAGTCGTGCACATGCCGGACGAGCGCGGTGAGCAGTTCGCGCAGCCGCGGATCGGCCGTCGTGCGCAGGCTGGCCAGGGCCTGCTCGGTGACGTCGGACCCGGTCGCGTCGGTGGTCATGCCCGCTCCTCGTCGTCGACGTGCGCTTCTTCCATGATGGCGCGCGCTCAGGCGTGTCCGAGGATCCGCCGCAGCGCGTCGGCGAGCCGTTCCCCGGCGTCCGGGGCGGCGGTCGCGTGCCGGAACGCGACGAAGCCGTCCGGGCGTACGAGCAGGGCGCCCGCGTCGGAGGTCTCGCGCAGGCGTGCCCAGTCGCCGTACGGGTCCTCGTACTCCTGCCCCGGGCCGATCACCACGATGGCGATCTCGACGTCCTGCGCCTCGGCCGCCCGCACCCAGTCCTCTCCCCCGATGCCGGTCAGCAGGGTGAAGCGGCCCCGGCCGACCGTGTCGAGGGTGGAGAGGGTGCGTGCGCCGGAGGTGATCCAGGCGTGCGGGAGCCGCGCGCCGGGGCGGGAGGACGGCTGGTGGTGCAGCTCCGGGTCGCGGGTGAAGCCGGGGTCGGGCGTGCCGTCCGGGACGATCGCGTCGGAGGCGTAGCGCTGGTTGAGGTCGACGCCGTGCGCGTTGAACTCGTACGCCTTGAAGGCGATCGCCTCCCGCAGCCGGGTGCGCTGCTTCTCGGCGGCCTCGGTGGCGTCCTTGCGGGCGGCGATGTTGGCCCACAGCTGCTCGGGGGTCTGCGGGGCGAGCCCGTCGAGGGCCTCGAAGACCGGGGCGGTCTCGCGGATCGACTGGTTGGCGCGCGTGACGATCTGCCGGCCGACCGGGGCGCGCTCGGCGGTGTAGCTGTCGAGCAGCCGGGGGTGGGCGGTGCCGTCGAGGACGAGCTTGAGCTTCCAGGCCAGGTTGTAGGCGTCCTGGATCGAGGTGTTGGAGCCGAGGCCGTTGGACGGCGGGTGCCGGTGCACGGCGTCGCCGGCGCAGAAGACCCGGCCGTTCGCGTACCGCTCGGCGTACATCTCGTTGACGGTCCACGCGGACGACGACTTGATCGTCACCGGGACGTCGTCGTCGCCGACGAGCTTGCGGACGACCGACTCGGCGTACTCGGTCGTCAGGTCGGGCACGCCCGCGCCGACGTCGTACCCCCAGACGATCAGCCACTCGTTCCAGGGGCGGACGCAGCGGACCAGACCGGCGCCGATGCCGCCGACCGTCGCGCCGGGGGCGAGGACCCAGTAGAGGGTCGAGGGGCGGTGGGCGGTGTACTTCGCCAGGTCCGCCTCGAAGACGATGTTGATGCTGCCGGCCACGCCCATCTGGCCGCCCATCGGCAGCCCGGCGTCCGCGGCGACCTTCGAGCGTCCGCCGTCGGCGCCGATCAGGTACTTGGCGCGGATCTCGTACGTGTCCCCGCGCAGCCGGTCGCGGACGGTGGCCGTGACGCCGTGGGCGTCCTGGGTGTGGGAGAGGTACTCCGTCTCGAAGCGCAGGCGGGTGCCGCGGGCGAAGGCCGCGTTCACGAGGACCGGCTCCATGAGGTGCTGCGGCATGTCGCACATGCGGGTGGGGCTGGCCAGTTCGTGCTCGGCCTGCACGAGCGGGTCGTTGCCCCAGGAGCGGACGCGGCCCAGTTCCTCGCCCGCCAGGCTGGTGCAGAAGGTGGTGTTGCCCATCAGGTGCTGCGGGGTCGCCTGGGCGACGACCTCCTGCTCCACGCCGAGGTCGCGCAGCACCTCCATGGTGCGCTGGTTGGTGATGTGCGCGCGGGGGGTGTCGGCGAGGCTCGCGTAGCGGGTGACGACGAGGTTGGGCACGCCGTAGGTGCTCAGGGCGAGCGCGGCGGAGGCACCGGCCGGGCCGCTGCCCACGATCAGGACGTCGGTGTCGACGACGGTGGCCACGGGGCGCTCCTGCGGGGGACATGGGGACGGACATCGAGCGTTCATGATCATGGAGTGGCCGGGCGGGCGGTGGGTGTCTCAATACGAGACACCCGGTGGTCCGGGTGGGGTGCCGCGGCCACCAGTTGTTGCCGGTTCAACCGAACCCGATACGGTGGTGCCTGCCGTGACCACGATCGAGCCCTCTGCCGCAGCCACCGCCCGGCCCTCGCTGCGAGACGCCCGCGAGCGGTTCCTGTCGGGAGGTCAGCTGCCGCTGGGCGTGCCGGAGGAGGTCGTCGCCGCGTGGCGGCGGGCCCGGTTCTTCGGCGTGCCGCACGACTTGGAGGCCCCGGCCACGGACCCGGTACGGCCGGTGGAGTCGGCGCTGCTCGTCGCCGCCCGGCCGGTGCTCGACCGGATCGTCCCCGCCCTGGGCACCGGCCGCTCACTGCTCGTGCTGACCGACGAGCGGCTGCGGGTGCTGTGGACGGCGGGGAGCGTGCCCGGGCTCGGTGCGTGCCCCGTCCTGTCGGAGCGGGAGGTCGGCAACAACAGCGCGGCTCTCGCCCTGCGCGCCCGGCGGCGGGCCGAGGTGCACGGGCCCGAGCACTTCCTCGACCGGTGGCAGGACGTGTCCGCCGTCAGCGTCCCGGTGCTCGCCCCGGAGAACGGCCAGGTGCTCGGCACCCTGACCGTCGCGTCGCGGCCGTGCGCCGCGCGTCCGCCGCACCCGCAGGCGGCACTCGCCGAGGCCGCCGCCGCGGCGGTCGAGACGGAGCTGCGCGCGCGGGCGGGGCGGGCCGAGCGGGTGCTGCTGGACGCGTACCTGCGGGCGGCGCGGGGCAAGGACCGTGCCGTGGCCGCCCTCGACGGCCGCAACCGGCTGATCAGCGGCGCGGCGCAGGGGCTGCTGACGCCTGAGGTGCTCGGGGCGCTGGAGCGTACGGCGGTGGCGGCGCGGCATGCGGATCTCCCGGGCTCGGGGGAGGTGGCCGGGGAGGTGGGGCCGTCCGCCGGGACGGAGAGAGTGGTGCCGGACGCGTCAGCAGTGCTGCCCGACGATGCCCTGGCGTCAGGCGAGTCCGTGGAGCTGCCCGAGAGCGCCGGGTGCACCGCGCGGGTCACCCCGGTGCGTCTGGACGGCGGCGTCATCGGGGTCGTGGCGGTCCTGGAACCGCGTGAAGATCCGGCGCCCTCGGTGTCGGGCTCGCCGTTGCCGCCGGTCGCCCTGGCCGGTTCCTCGGTGCCGTGGCGGCACGCCGTCGGACGTGCGGTCGAGCTGGCGCGCACGCGGGAGCCGCTGCTGCTGACCGGTGAGCGCGGGACGGGCAAGTCCGCGCTGGCACGGGAGTTGCTGGGGCCGGGTGACGCCCGGGTCGCCGATGCCGCGCGGGACGCCGGGCTCGACCGGGTGCTGTCCGCCTGGCAGGCGGACCGGCCGCTCCTGCTCCGGCACGCCGAGCGCCTCGCCCAGCCCGGCGTGGCGGCGCTCAACTCCCTGCTCGACACGCACCCGGACGCCCCGCTGCTGGTCACCTACACGCCCGGCGCGCCGGCCGGCCCCTGTCTGCAGCGCCTGCTGGACAAACTGTCCGCCCGCTCCGTGACCCTGCCCCCGCTGCGGGAACGCACCGAGGACATCAGGGAGTTGCTGTCGGCCCTGGCGCCCCGCCCGGCGCCCGGGCTGCCGCCGCTGACCTGGACCCTGGACGCCCTGCGCGCGCTGGAGCGGTACCCGTGGCCCGGGAACGTCACCGAGCTGGCCCACGTCGTCCGGGCCCTGGCGGAGCACCGCCGCGCGTCCGGCCCTGTCCGCCGCTCGGAACTGCCGGACACCGTACGGGACGGACCGGCCGCGCGGCCCCTCAGCCCGATGGAGCACGCCGAGCGCGCCGCGATCCTGGAGGCACTGCGCCGCCACGGCGGCAACAAGGCCCGCGCGGCGGCGGCACTGGGGATAGGCCGGGCGACGCTGTACCGGAAGCTGCGGGGGTACCGAGGTTGAGGAGCCGTGTGACGGACTCATCCGATCCCTCCCGAAAGGCCACCCGCGCATGAACGACGACAACTCCGTACTCGCGTTACAGGGGACCGACTCCGCGCGGCGGCGGGTCCCGGGCGGGCTTGTCGCGCTGGCGCTCGGGGGGTTCGGCATCGGGCTGACCGAGTTCCTGATCGCCGGTCTGCTGCCCCAGGTGGCGTCGAGCTTCGCCGTGTCCGAGGCGGCGGCCGGCCGGCTGATCTCCGGGTACGCGCTGAGTGTCGCGGTCGGGGCCATCGCACTGACCGCGGCGACGGCACGGCTGCCCCGCAAGCAGGTCCTGATCGGCCTGGTGGCGTTGTTCGTCATCGGCAACCTGCTGTCCGCGGTCGCGCCGAACTACCCGGTGATGCTGCTCGGGCGGATCGTCGCGGCGCTGTGCCACGGTTCGTTCTTCGGGATCGGCTCGCTGGTCGCGCGCGCTCTCGTCGCGCCGGAGAAGAGGTCCCAGGCCGTGGCGGTCATGTTCGCCGGACTGACCCTGGCGAACGTGCTGGGTGTGCCGTTCGGCGCGCTGGTCGGTGAGCAGTGGGGCTGGCGGGCGGCGTTCTGGGCGGTGACCGCGATCGGCGTGCTCGCGCTGGCCGGCATCACCGCCCTGGTCCCGGCCCGGGCGGGCCGGGTGCCGGCGGGCGGTCCGCGGGACGGCGCCGGTCCGGTGCCGCCGCTCGGCCTGGCGGCCCAGTTCCGGGCGTTCCGGTCCTGGCAGGTCTGGCTGACCCTGATCGCCACGGCGCTCGGCTACGGGGGGATGTTCGGCGCGTTCAGCTACATCGCCTATACGTTCACCGAGGTCAGCGGCTTCGCCCCGGGCGATGTGGCCTGGCTTCTGATGGTGTACGGCGTCGGTCTGGTCGTCGGGAACCTGGTGGGCGGGCGCGCGGCCGACCGCGATCGCGACCGGGCCCTGGTCCTCGCCCTGCTGGCGCTCACCCTCACCCTGGTCCTGTTCGGTCTGCTGGCCGACAGCGCGGTCGCCTCGGTGGTCCTGGTGTTCGTGCTGGGGGTGACGGGGTTCGCCAGTGTGCCGGGGATGATCACTCGCGTCACCGACTACGCCCACGGGGCGGCGCTGGCCGCCAGTGCCAACGTGTCGGCGTCCAACGTCGGCAACGCCCTGGGCGCCTGGCTCGGGGGTCTGGCCATCAGCGCGGGCCTCGGCTACACCTCACCGCTGTACGTCGGTGCCGGCATCGCCCTGGCGTCGACGGTCGTCATGGCGATCGCCGCGCGCCGGGTCGCCGGGCGGGAGGGATCGGGGACGTAGCGCGCGTTCTGCGCAGTAGCGCGCGTTCTGCGCACGAGAAAGGGTGCCGACCATGATCTGGTCGGCACCCTTCGTGTCACTGGTGTCCGAGGGGGGACTTGAACCCCCACGCCCGATAAAGGGCACTAGCACCTCAAGCTAGCGCGTCTGCCATTCCGCCACCCGGACCAGGTGTCTGCCGCCTTGCCAGGGGTGTTCCCCGCGGCGACAGGGACAACAATACCAAGGTTTCGGAGTGCCTTTCACCTGCGTTTCCGTCTGCTGGGCGGGGGTCCGGGACCTCGGCGTCCGATGCGCCTAGGGTCGCACCATGAGTGACTGGATGGTTACGCCGAGCACCTCTGCGGGGCGTCGCCCGCGTGCGCTGTCGCCGCTCAGGGAGCATCTGCGGGACACGTTCTGGTTCGCCCCCACCGCGGCGATGGCGGGCGTCTTCGTGGTCTGGCTGGGCGCGCAGTCGCTGGACACGGCCCTCGTCGACGCGCTCAGGCAGGACGGCGACTACGAGACGCTCGAGGAGCTGCTGCGGTTCTCGGAGGACGCGAAGGCCGTGGTGAGCGCGGTCGGCTCGGCGATGATGACCTTCATCGGTGTGGTCTTCAGCATCTCGCTGGTCGCCGTGCAGATGGCGAGCGGGCAGTTCACGCCGCGCGTGGTGCGCCTCTTCGTGCGGAGCCGGATCACCAAGGCGACCTTCGCGGTCTTCCTGGCGACCTTCGTGCTGACCCTGCTGGTCCTGACCTCCTTCGACACGGCCGGCGACCCCCGCGCCGTCAGGTCCGTGCCGCTGGTGCAGTCCGTCCTCACGCTCGGCATGGTCGCGCTCAGCCTGCTGCTCTTCGTGCTGTACGTGAACACCACCCTGCGGCTGATGCGGATCAGCCAGGTGATCGCGCGGATCGCCACGGAGTCCTTCCGGGTGGCCGCCGCCATGCCGGTACCGGCGGACGGACAGGACGCGGCCCCGCTCGGTTCCGTGACCGCGTGGGTGGCGCACGAGGGCCGGGCGGGGGTGCTGCGGGACGTGCACATCGCGCGGCTGGTGCGGGTGGCGCGCACGCACGGCGTGGTGTTGCGGCTGATCCCGCGGATCGGGGACTTCGTGGTGCCCGGTACCCCCCTCCTGGCGGTGCACGGCGGGTCCGCTCCGCCGCGCAGGGCGCTGCGCTACACGGTCGCGGTGGGAGTGGAGCGGACCTACCACCAGGATCTCGGCTTCGGGCTGCGGCAGTTGTCCGACATCGCGCTGCGCGCCCTGTCGTCCGCGATCAACGATCCGACGACCGCCGTCCAGGCGCTGGACCGTGTCGTGCAGTTCCTGGCCGCGCTGAGCCGGCATCCGCTGGAGGCCGTGACGCACCGGGACCGCCGTGGGGCGGTGCGGCTGGTGCAGCCCGTGCCGGGGTGGACGGAGCTGGTGGATCTCGGGTTCGCCGAGGCGCGGGGGTGTGCCGCCGGGAACCCGCAGGTGTCACGGCGCATGCTGGCCGGGCTGGACGACCTGCTCCTGCTCGCACCGCCGGAGCGGCGCGAGCCGCTGCTGCGCCACCGGGAACTGCTCCGCCAGGCGGTCGCCCGGGCCACGCCTGCCCCGGCGGACCGCGCGTTCGCCCTGCACCCGGACCGGCAGGGCATCGGCTGAGCCGCACGCCGACGACGACGCGCCGCGACCGGGGCACGGACGCGGCCCGGCCTGCCCGGGTGACCGCGGCACGCCGGGCCGCACCTTTCTCACGGCACGAGCTGGTACTCCGGGAAGTTCCCCGGGAGCCGCTCCCCCGCCGGTCCCCGCGTCACCGCGCGCACCAGCAGTTCGCCGCCGACGAACGCGCCGCGCCAGGACGCGCCGAGTCCGCCGAACAGCTCGTCGCGGTCGCCGCGCGAGCGGGGCCGGCCGTGGCCGACCTTGAACGCGCGGATGTGCGGGGCGAGCCGCTCGTAGGTGGCCCGGTCGTCCGTGGACAGCGTGGCCACCAGCGCGCCGTTGGAGGCGTTCATCGCGGCCAGCAGTTCCGCTTCCGTGTCGACCAGGACGATCGTGTCGACCGGGCCGAACGGCTCCGCGTGGTGCAGCGGAGAGGACGACGGCGGGTTGAGGAGCGTGACCGGCTGGACGTAGGCCGAGGTGTCCTGGCCGGGCAGGAAGCGGGCGTCGGCCGCGCTGCCGCGGTGCAGGGGCACGGCTCCGCGCTCGATCGCCTCGGCGACCTGGTCCTGCAGTTCCTTCGCCTTGGCGGCGTTGATCACCGGCCCGAAGTCCAGCTCCGGGTACGGGTCGTCCTGCTGCTCGACGGCGAGCGGATGGCCGACCCTGAGCGTGCGGACCGCCGGGAGGTACGCCGCCAGGAACGCGTCGAACCGCTGCCGCTGGACGACGAAACGCGGGTACGCCGTGCAGCGCTGCTTGCCGTAGTCGAAGAGCTTGGGGATCACCGCGGTGAGCGCGTCCCAGTCCGAGTAGTTCCAGATGCCCCAGGTGTTGAGTCCTTCCTGTTCGAGTACGTGTCGCTTGCCGAGGTCGGCGACGGCCGTGGCCACCGCGGCGCCGGTGTCGCGGCCGCCGACGAAGGAGACGCAGCCGATCTCGGGCGCCCGCACCAGCGCCTGGGACAGCTCGCCTCCGCTGCCGCTGACGAGGGTCACGGGAATCCCCTCGCGGGCGGCGAGCGCGCCGGCCAGGGTGAGGCAGGCGACACCGCCGTCGGTCGGGGTCTTGGCGATGACCGCGTTGCCTGCCAGTGCCTGTACCAGCATGGCGTGAACGAGCACGCTCATCGGGTAGTTCCAGCTGGCGATGTTGGACACCGGGCCGTCCAGCGGGGCCCGGTCGGCGAGCATCGGCTCGATGCCGTCGACGTACCAGCGGACCCCGTCGATGGCCCGGTCGACGTCCGCCTGGGCGAGCCGCCAGGGCTTGCCGATCTCCCAGACGAGCAGCAGCGCGAGCAGCCGCCGGTGTTCGGCGAGGGCGTCGAGGGTGGCCGCCACGCGGGCCCGGCGCTCCTCCAACGGGACGTGCCGCCAGGCCCGGTGCTGATCGAGGGATGTGCGCACGGCCTGCCGCGCGGTCGCCTCGTCCAGGCGCGGCGGGCCGGCGATCGGGCTGCCGTCGACCGGGCTGACGGCGGGCAGGACGCGGCCGTCGGGCTGCCAGGCGGCGTTCCAGAGGTTGAGGACCCGGTCGTCGCGGAAGGCCTCGGGGGCGACGGTGAGGCAGCGCCGCCAGGCGTCGGGCCAGGACGTGCCGGACTTGAGGGTGAGGGTGGGTGCCATGGGGTTGCTCCGCTCTCGGTGCACGGTCGGGGGCGGGAAAACCTGGCTCGCTACCGCTGCTCTGCGAGGCGCGACAACACGAGTTTCGCGGTCTCGGTCGGTGTGCTTCCCACGCTCACCCCGACGGCCTCCAAGGCCTCCTTCTTCGCCCGGGCCGTCCCGGACGAGCCGGAGACGATCGCGCCCGCGTGCCCCATGGTCTTGCCCTCGGGCGCGGTGAACCCGGCGATGTAGCCGACGACGGGCTTGGTGACGTGCTCGCGGATGTAGGCCGCGGCCCGTTCCTCGGCGTCGCCGCCGATCTCGCCGATGATGACGATCAGTTCGGTGTCGGGGTCGTCCTGGAAGGCGGCGAGGCAGTCGATGTGCGTGGTGCCGACGACCGGGTCGCCGCCGATGCCGACGCACGTCGAGAAGCCTATGTCGCGCAGCTCGTACATGAGCTGGTACGTCAGCGTGCCCGACTTGGAGACCAGCCCGATGCGGCCGGGCTTGGTGATGTCGGCCGGGATGATGCCCGCGTTGGCCTGGCCGGGGGTGATGAGCCCCGGGCAGTTGGGGCCGACGACGCGCGTGCCCTTGTCCCTGGCGTGCGCGGTGAAGGCGACGGAGTCGTGGACCGGGATGCCCTCGGTGATGACGACGGCGAGACCGATGCCGGCGTCGGCGGCTTCGACGACGGCCGCCTTGGCGAAGGCCGGCGGCACGAAGACGACGGTGACGTCCGCCCCGGTCGCGCTCATCCCGTCGGCGACCGAGCCGAAGACGGGTACGGCCCGGTCGTCGAAGTCGACGGTGCGGCCCGCCTTGCGCGGGTTGACGCCGCCGACGACGTTCGTGCCGGCCGCGAGCATCCGCCGGGTGTGCTTCATGCCCTCGCCGCCGGTCATGCCCTGGACGAGGACCTTGCTCTCCTTGGTGAGGTAGATGGCCATGGGTTCCCTCTCCTCAGGCCGTGGTGGCGAGTTCGGCGGCACGGGCGGCGGCGCCGTCCATGGTGGTGACCTGCTCGATCAGCGGGTGCGCGTGCTCGTCGAGGATGGCCCGGCCGCGGGCCGCGTTGTTGCCGTCGAGGCGCACCACGAGCGGCTTGGTCAGGCGGACGCTGTCCAGGGCCTGGACGATGCCGTCGGCGACCGCGTCGCAGGCGGTGATCCCGCCGAAGACGTTGACGAAGACGGATTTCACGGCCGGGTCGGAGAGGATGACCGACAGTCCGTCGGCCATGATCCGGGCGCTCGCGCCGCCGCCGATGTCGAGGAAGTTTGCGGGCCGGGCGCCGCAGCCCGCGACCACGTCGAGGGTCGACATGACGAGGCCCGCGCCGTTGCCGATGATGCCGACCTCGCCGTCGAGCTTGACGTAGTTGAGGCCCTTGGCGGCGGCCGTGGCCTCCAGCGAGTCGTCGTGCTTCACGTCGTCGGCGCCCCACCGGGTCTGCCGGAAGCGGGCGTTGTCGTCGAGGGTGACCTTGCCGTCGAGGGCGAGGATCTGTCCCTGCCGGGTGCGCACCAGCGGGTTCACCTCGACGAGGAGGGCGTCCTCGCGGACCAGGACCTCCCAGAGCCGTACGAGGACGTCGACGGTCTGCGGGGGCAGCCCGGCGGCCTCCGCGATCTCACCCGCCTTCGCGGAGGTGACACCCTCGGTGGGGTCGATGGGCACGCGGGCCACGGCCTCGGGACGGGTGGCGGCGACCTCCTCGATGTCCATGCCGCCCTCGGCCGAGGCGATGGCGAGGAAGCGGCCCACCGCGCGGTCGAGTACGTAGGACACGTAGAACTCGGTCTCGATGTCCACGGGTTGCGCCAGCATCACCCTGCCGACCGTGTGTCCCTTGATGTCCATGCCGAGGATCTGACGGGCGGTGAGCTCGGCGGCGGCCGGGTCGGCGGCGAGTTTCACCCCGCCCGCCTTGCCGCGCCCACCGGTCTTCACCTGGGCCTTCACCACGACCCGGCCACCGAGTCGGCGTGCGATCTCGCGGGCCGCCTTGGGTGAATCGGTCACCTCGGCCCGCGGCACCAAGATGCCGTGTTCTTCGAAGAGTTCCCTTGCCTGGTGTTCGTACAGGTCCATTCCGGCTCCTGTCTGAAAGTGCCGCACGCCCCCTGGACACCACCCACCGGATGCGGGATAACAAGCTTCATACAGTATTCGTCGACTGTATGCAATGTACCGCGAGCCGCTCCAACCCCCTACGAAGGGACAGGACTTCGCCATGCCCGACGACACCCAGGACGTGATCTCCGGTGGTCATCTCGTAGCCAAGGCGCTCAAGGCCGAGGGGGTCGAGCGCATCTACACGCTGTGCGGCGGCCACATCATCGACATCTACGACGGCTGCGTCGACGAGGGCATCGAGGTCGTCGACGTACGCCACGAGCAGGTCGCCGCCCACGCCGCCGACGGTTACGCCCGCATCACCGGCAAGCCCGGCTGCGCGGTGGTCACCGCGGGCCCGGGGACGACCGACGCCGTCACCGGTGTCGCCAACGCCTTCCGTGCGGAGTCGCCGATGCTGCTGATCGGCGGCCAGGGCGCCCTCACCCAGCACAAGATGGGGTCCCTGCAGGACCTGCCGCACGTCGACATGATGAACCCCATCACCAAGTTCGCGGCGACCGTGCCGGACACGGCGCGCGCGGCGGACATGGTGTCCATGGCGTTCCGCGAGTGCTTCCACGGCGCACCCGGCCCCTCCTTCCTGGAGATCCCGCGCGACGTGCTCGACGCCAAGGTGCCGGCCGAGAAGGCACGCGTGCCCCAGGCCGGTGCCTACCGCGCCTCGACCCGCTCGGCCGGCGACCCCGAGGCCGTCGAGAGGCTCGCCGACCTGCTGGTGCACGCCGAGAAACCGGCCATCCTGCTCGGCAGCCAGGTCTGGACGACGCGGGGCACCGAATCGGCCATCGAGCTGGTGCGCACGCTGAACATCCCGGCGTACATGAACGGCGCCGGCCGCGGCACCCTGCCGCCCGGCGACCCGCACCACTTCCAGCTCTCGCGCCGGTACGCCTTCTCCAACGCCGACGTCATCGTCATCGTCGGCACGCCCTTCGACTTCCGCATGGGCTACGGCAAGCGGCTGTCGCAGAACGCGACCGTCGTGCAGATCGACCTCGACTACCGCACGGTCGGCAAGAACCGCGACATCGACCTCGGCATCGTCGGCGACGCCGGGCTCGTGCTGAAGTCGGTGACCGAGGCGGCCTCCGGACGCGTCAACGGCGGCGCGTCCAAGCGCAAGGAGTGGCTGGACGAGCTGCGGGCGGCCGAGCAGACCGCCCTGGAGAAGCGGCTGCCCAGCCTGAAGTCGGACGCCTCACCGATCCACCCGTACCGCCTGGTCAGCGAGATCAACGACTTCCTCACCGAGGACTCGATCTACATCGGCGACGGCGGCGACATCGTCACCTTCTCCGGGCAGGTCGTACAGCCCAAGTCCCCGGGGCACTGGATGGACCCGGGTCCCCTCGGCACGCTCGGCGTCGGCGTCCCCTTCGTGCTCGCGGCCAAGCAGGCGCGGCCCGACAAGGAGGTCGTCGCGCTCTTCGGCGACGGCGCGTTCTCCCTGACCGGCTGGGACTTCGAGACGCTGGTCCGCTACGACCTCCCCTTCGTCGGCATCGTCGGCAACAACTCCTCCATGAACCAGATCCGCTACGGCCAGGCCGCCAAGTACGGCAAGGACCGCGAACGGGTCGGCAACACCCTCGGCGACGTCCACTACGACAAGTTCGCCCAGATGCTCGGCGGTTACGGCGAGGAGGTCCGCGACCCCGCCGACATCGGCCCGGCCCTGAGGCGCGCCCGCGAGTCGGGCAAGCCGTCGCTGATCAACGTCTGGGTCGATCCCGACGCGTACGCCCCCGGAACCATGAACCAGACCATGTACAAGTGAGGTGCCCCCGATGACAGGAACCAAGGCCCTCGAAGGCATTCGCGTCCTGGACATGACCCATGTCCAGTCCGGGCCGTCGGCGACCCAGCTGCTCGCCTGGCTCGGCGCGGACGTCGTCAAGCTGGAGGCGCCGACCGGCGACATCACGCGCAAGCAGCTGCGTGATCTGCCGGACGTCGACTCCCTCTACTTCACGATGCTCAACTGCAACAAGCGGAGCATCACCCTCAACACCAAGACCGAGCGCGGCAAGGAGATCCTCACCGAGCTGATCCGGCGCTCCGACGTCATGGTCGAGAACTTCGGACCGGGCGCGGTCGACCGGATGGGCTTCACCTGGGACCGCATCCAGGAGATCAATCCGCGGATCGTCTATGCCTCCATCAAGGGGTTCGGCGAGGGCCCGTACACCAACTTCAAGGCGTACGAGGTCGTCGCGCAGGCCATGGGCGGGTCGATGTCGACCACCGGTTTCGAGGACGGGCCGCCGCTGGCGACGGGGGCCCAGATCGGGGACTCGGGGACGGGCGTGCACGCCGTGGCGGGCATCCTCGCCGCGCTCTACCAACGGGAGCGCACCGGTCGCGGGCAGCGGGTCAACGTGGCCATGCAGCACGCTGTACTGAACCTGTGCCGGGTGAAGCTGCGGGACCAGCAGCGTCTGGCACACGGGCCGCTCGCTGAATATCCCAACGAGGACTTCGGCGACGAGGTTCCCAGGTCCGGGAACGCGTCCGGCGGCGGCCAGCCCGGCTGGGCGGTCAAGTGCGCGCCGGGCGGCCCGAACGACTATGTGTACGTCATCGTGCAGCCCGTCGGCTGGCGGCCGATCAGCGAGCTCATCGGCCGGCCCGAGCTGGCCGAGGACCCCGAGTGGGCGACGCCCGAGGCCCGGCTGCCCAAGCTCAACAAGATGTTCCAGCTGATCGAGGAGTGGTCCTCGACGCTGCCCAAGTGGGAGGTGCTGGAGCGGCTCAACGCGCACAACATCCCGTGCGGGCCGATCCTGTCCACCAAGGAGATCATCGAGGACCGGTCGCTGGTCGCCAACGAGATGGTCGTCACCGTGCCCCACCCCGAGCGGGGGGAGTTCGTGACCGTCGGCAGCCCGCTCAAGCTGTCCGACTCGCCCGTGGAGGTGACCAGCTCACCCCTGCTCGGCGAGCACAACGAAGAGGTCTACGTCGGCGAACTCGGCCTCGGCGACGAGGAAGTGCGCCTGCTCAAGTCGAACGGGGTGATCTGACGTGATGGCCGAAGACCGGGTCCTGCGGGTGCGCTCCCTCCTGGAATCCGTGCGGGCCGAGGGGCGGACCGCGCTGACCGCGCCCGAGGGCAAGGTGATCGCCGACGCGTACGGGATCGCCGTACCGGGCGAGGAGCTGGCGACCGACGTCGACGAGGCCGTGGCGTTCGCCGCGCGCTTCGGCGGGCCCGTCGTCATGAAGATCGTCTCGCCGGACATCCTGCACAAGACCGACGCGGGCGGGGTGATCGTCGGTGTCGAGGGCGCCGCCGACGTCCGCGCCGCGTTCCACACCATCATCGACAACGCGCGTGCCTACGACGCGAACGCCCGCATCTCGGGTGTGCAGGTGCAGGAGCTGCTGCCGAAGGGGCAGGAGGTCATCGTCGGGGCGGTCACGGACCCGACGTTCGGGAAGGTGGTCGCCTTCGGGCTCGGCGGCGTGCTCGTCGAGGTCCTCAAGGACGTCACCTTCCGGCTCGCGCCGGTCGACGCCGACGAGGCGCTGTCGATGCTGGACTCGATCCGGTCGGCGGAGATCCTGCGCGGGGTGCGCGGCCAGGCGGGCGTGGACCGGTGGGCCGTCGCCGAGCAGATCCGGCGGGTGTCCGAACTCGTCGCGGATTTCCCGGAGATCGCCGAGGTGGACCTCAACCCGGTGATCGCGACGGCGGAGGGGGCCGTCGCGGCCGACATCCGGGTCATCCTCGCCGAGTCCCAGCCCGCGCCGCGCCGGAAGTACTCCCGCGACGAGATCCTCGCCTCGATGCGCCGGCTGATGCAGCCGCGCGCGGTCGCCGTGATCGGCGCCTCCAACGAACAGGGCAAGATCGGCAACTCCGTGATGCGCAACCTCGTCGACGGAGGCTTCGCGGGCGACATCCACCCGGTGAACCCCAAGGCCGATGACATTCTGGGCCGCAAGGCGTACAAGAGTGTCACCGACGTTCCCGGTGAGGTGGATGTGGCGGTCTTCGCGATCCCCGCCAAGTTCGTGGCCTCGGCCCTGGAGGAGGTGGGACGCAAGGGCATCCCGAACGCCGTGCTGATCCCCTCCGGGTTCGCGGAGACCGGCGAGCACGCACTCCAGGCGGAGATCGTGGCGATCGCCGAGCGGCACGGCGTCCGGCTGCTGGGGCCGAACATCTACGGCTACTACTCGACGTGGCAGGACCTGTGCGCCACGTTCTGCACGCCGTACGACGTCAAGGGCGGGGTCGCGCTGACCTCGCAGTCCGGCGGCATCGGGATGGCCATCCTGGGCTTCGCGCGCACCACCAAGACGGGCGTGTCGGCGATCGTCGGGCTCGGCAACAAGTCGGACCTCGACGAGGACGACCTGCTGACCTGGTTCGGCGAGGACCCGAACACGCAGTGCATCGCGATGCACCTGGAGGACCTCAAGGACGGGCGCGCCTTCGTGGAGGCGGCGCGGGCGACCGTGCCGAAGAAGCCGGTGGTCGTGCTGAAGGCCGGGCGGACGGCGGCGGGTGCCAAGGCGGCCGGTTCGCACACCGGTGCCCTGGCGGGCGACGACGCCGTGTACGACGACATCCTCCGGCAGGCCGGGGTCATCCGGGCGCCGGGCCTGAACGACATGCTGGAGTACGCGCGCGCGTTGCCCGTGCTGCCCGCTCCCCAGGGCGACAACGTCGTGATCATCACGGGCGCCGGCGGCAGCGGGGTGCTGCTGTCGGACGCGGTGACGGACAACGGGCTGTCGCTGATGGAGATCCCGCCCGACCTCGACGAGGCGTTCCGGAAGTTCATCCCGCCCTTCGGGGCGGCGGGCAACCCGGTGGACATCACCGGGGGCGAGCCGCCGTCGACGTACGAGGCGACGATCCGGCTGGGGCTGGAGGACCCGCGCATCCACGCGCTCGTCCTCGGCTACTGGCACACCATCGTCACCCCTCCCATGGTCTTCGCGGAGCTCACCGCGCGCGTGGTGGCCGAGTTCCGGGAGCGGGGGATCGAGAAGCCCGTCGTGGCGTCGCTCGCCGGGGACGTGGAGGTCGAGGAGGCCTGCCAGTACCTCTTCGAGCGAGGGGTCGTGGCGTACCCGTACACGACGGAGAAGCCGGTGGCCGTGCTCGGCGCGAAGTACCGCTGGGCGCGGGAGGCGGGGCTGCTGGGGGGCGGTACATGAGGTGAGGCAGCGGGGGGCCGGCCGACGGTGCGCGTCGGCCGGCCCCGGGACCCGCACGCGCACGAAAGGCATGGGACAGGGGGCGCTGGCCAGATCTTTCGACGCAAGGGGTGCGACACGACATGACAACGACCGATCTGCCCACCACGGTTCCCTTCCGGGAGGTCACCGACGCGAACGGACGCGTCTACCGCCTGGGTGAGACCGACATCGACATCATGGGGCGCAAACGCAAGTGGATGGTGATCCTGCCCTGGATCGGCATGATGGGCATCTCCTCCGCCGAGTACGCGTTCGCGTCCGCCGAGGAGACCCTGCACACGGCGCACAGCTGGAACAGCATGCACATCTTCTGGATGATGACCGTGTGGGTCTTCTTCCAGGCCGCGGTGGCCTTCCCCGCGGGCAAACTGCGTGAGAGCGGCAAACTTCCGGCCCGCTGGGCGATGATGCTCGGGGCGACGGGCACCCTGCTGGGCTACCTGTCGCTGGCCTTCGCACCGCACGTCGTCTTCGCCTACATCGGCTTCAGCATGTTCAGCGGCATGGGCGCGGGCATGGTGTACGCCACCTGCGTCAACATGGTCGGCAAGTGGTATCCGGAGCGCAAGGGCGGCAAGACCGGCTTCGTCAACGGCGGTTTCGCCTACGGCTCGGTGCCCTTCGTCTTCCTCTTCAACGGCTACATGGACCTCACCAACTTCCGCTGGGTGCTGGTGTCGGTGGGTGTGTTCCTGGCCGGGATCGTCGCGTGCTCCGGCTACTTCTTCAAGGACCCGCCGAAGAACTGGTGGCCCGCCGACATCGACCCGCTCAACCCGCCGGCCGACCCGCGCGCGGCCCGCTCGCTGCGCATGAACCCGCCGGCGGTGCGCCAGTACTCCCCCAAGGAGGCCTGGAAGACCGGCCGGGTGGCGCTGATGTGGTTCTGTCTGGCCTGTACGTCCGGCGTGAACATCTTCGGCATCGCCTTCCAGGTGGAGATCGGCGAGGAGGCCGGGTTCGCGGGCGGGATCGTCGCCACGGCCATGTCCCTGAAGGCGATCGTCAACGGCACCGGCCGCGGTGTCATCGGCTGGCTCTCCGACCTGTACGGCCGCAAGCGGTGCCTGCTCGTGGTGTGCGTCATCCTGGGCCTGTCCCAGTACGGCATCCTCTGGTCGGCGAACGCCGAGAACCTCCCGCTGTTCCTGGTCTTCTCCTCGATCTCCGGCTTCGGCGGCGGTGCCATCTTCCCGATGTTCGCCGCGCTCACCGCCGACTACTTCGGTGAGAACAACAACGCGTCCAACTACGGCATGGTCTACAGCGCCAAGCTCGTCTCCGGTCTGGGCGCCGGCATGGGTGCCGTGGTCGTCGGCGCCTGGGGGCACTCCGGTGCCTTCGTCCTGGCCGGTTCCATCTCGCTCTTCGCCGGGTGTGTGGCGCTGTTCCTGAGCCCGCCGGGACGCGACAAGGAAAAGCGCCGCATCGATCCCAACCCGCAACCGCTCGGCGAGGACACGGCCTGACATGACGGCAGATCCGTACGCAGCAAGCGACTCCCCCGCACCCACCGACGCCGCACACCGTCCCTACCGCGAGGTCATCGACGTCCACGGCCGCGTCTACCGCGTCGGCGAGAGCGACCGGGACATCCTCGGCCACTCGCGCAAGCTCATGGTGTACCTGCCGTGGGTCGCCATGATGGCCATCAGCGTCTTCGAGTACGCGTACGGCTCCGCGGAGGACACCCTGTCCCACGCGCACGGCTGGACGCAGAGCAACACGTTCTGGATCCTCAGCGTCTGGGTGTTCTTCCAGGCCGGCATCGCCTTCCCCGCGGGCTGGCTGCGCGAGAAGGGCATCCTGACCGCCCGTACGGCCATGTACGTCGGGTCCGGCCTGTGCCTGCTGGGGTTCCTCGCCCTGTCGCACCTGAGCAACGTGCTGCTGGCGATCCTCGGCTTCGGCGTGGTCGGCGGGATCGGCGCCGGGCTCGTCTACGCCACCTGCATCAACATGGTGGGCAAGTGGTTCCCGGAACGGCGGGGCGCCCGCACGGGCTTCGTCAACGGCGGGTTCGCGTACGGGTCGCTGCCGTTCATCTTCATCTTCAACTACGGCTTCGACACCGCGAACTACCACCGCGTCCTGGACCTCATCGGCTGCTACGTCATGATCGTGGTGCTGGCCTGCGCGTTCTTCTTCAAGGACCCGCCGAAGAACTGGTGGCCGGCCGAGATCGACCCGCTGACCTTCTCCGGCGACCGGAAGAACGCCGCGAGCCTCGCCAAGAATCCTCCCGCGGTACGGCAGTACACCCCGAAGGAAGCCATCAGGACCGGGATGCTGCCCCTGATGTGGATCTCGGTGGTGATGACCGCGGGCGTGTCGATCTTCGGCATCTCGTTCCAGGTCGACTTCGCCAAGGACGTGGGCTTCGGCCCGCTGGTGGCGGCGTCGTCCATGGGCGTGATGGCGGTCGTCAACGGCGTCGGCCGCGGGGTCGTGGGCTGGCTGTCCGACCGGTGGGGCCGCAAGTCCACCCTGGTGGTCGTCATCGTCGTGCTGGGGCTCGCCCAGTTCGGTGTGATCTGGGCGGGCGACCTCAGGAGCGAGTGGCTGTTCCTGTTCTTCGCGTTCCTCTCCGGCTTCGGCGGCGGCGCGTTCTACCCGCTGTTCGCGGCGCTCACGCCGGACTACTTCGGCGAGAACTACAACGCCACCAACTACGGGCTGGTCTACAGCGGCAAGCTGATCAGCGGCCTGTTCGGCGGCGGACTGGGCTCCATGGTGGTCGCGGCCTGGGGCTACAACGGGGCGTACGCGCTCGCCGGGGGCGTGTCGATGCTCGCGGCGGCCCTCGCGCTGCTCCTGCGCCCGCCGGGACGCGCCGAGGCACGCCCCGTGGGCTGAGCGTTCCCCCCACGTGAGGAGGCCCCTCCCCGGCCGGGGAGGGGCCTCCTCATGCCCGTACGGCCCTCAGCACTTCTCCCGCAGCGAGTGCAGGTGCGCGCTGGAGCGGCGCGCGAAGGTGAGGGACTCGGCCGGGTTGTCGTGCTCGGCCTGCCAGTGGTGGGCCAGGCGGTGGCCGCGCAGCCGGGTGACGGCGGAGATGAACCGCTGGTAGTCGATGTCCCCGTCGCCGACGTCGACCATGCGGTAGCCGTACGGGTTCGACGGGTCGCTCTCGCCGTCCTTCACGTGGAACAGCGGGTAGCGGTCGGGCTGCCGCAGGACGTAGTTCAGCGGCTCGAACGGCGCGGGCGTGCCGTCGGGCCGCTTGGAGAACCGGAACTGGCCGACGTACGCCCAGTAGATGTCCATCTCCAGGTAGACGAGGTCGGGGTCGGTCTCCTTGAGCAGGACGTCGTAGAGGCGGACCTTGGGGTTGTCGGTGGCGAAGGAGAACTCCTCGGAGTGGTTGTGCTGGTAGAACTTCATGCCCCGGGCCTTCGCCGCGGCCCCGTAGGTGTTGAAGTCCTCGGCGGCGCGCTTCCAGGCGTCGACGGTCGAGCCGTAGCGGAACGGGCCGGCGGCCGTGCCGATGTGCTTGAGGCCGAGGGCCTGGGCGTCGTCGAGGACCTTGGTGAGGTTCTGGGCGAAGGTGTAGGCGTTCGGGTCGCTGGAGTAGTAGCCGACGTGGCTGCCGATCGGGTTCAGGCCGTGGCTGCGGGCCAGTCGCCTGAGCTGGGCGAGCGTGATGGGGCCGGCCGAGCCCTGGGTGTAGCCGGCGAACTCGACCTCGTCGTAGCCGTACTTCTCCAGTTCGGCGAAGACGGGGCCGAAGCCGAGGGTGGAGACCTTGTCGCGCAGGCTGTAGAGCTGGATGCCGAGGCGGCCGGGCGGCAGGACGGGCCGGCCGCGGCCCTTGGCGCCGGACGCGGTGGCGGCCCCGGTGTCGCCCGTGGCGGCCGTCGCCGGGGCCGCGGCGCCGAGCAGGGCGGCGGCGGTGGCGCCCGCCGCCACGCCGAGCATGCCTCGTCTGCTGAGGCGGTGGGTGAGTTCGGGGTCGGGCTGGGAGAAGCGGCTCATGGGTGGAACTCCTCGTGATCGCGGGGCGTTGTCAGTGGTGAGTGCTTCACTTGTGACCAGTCGGTGACCGAGGGTGACGACCTCAGGTGAGACCGGCGAGTCGGAGCAGCAGTGACTTCACATCGGTGGCCGCGACGCGGTCGCCGACAGCGCGGGGGGTGGAGCAGATGAGGAGCGGACCGTCGTCGTCGCTCGCCGGGAGGCGGCCGTGGCTGCCGCGAATAGGTGAGGGGTCCAGGGGCACGACCGCCATGCGGTAGCGCAGGCCGAGTTTCTTGCGCGCCAGAGCGGTGGCCGCCTTGACCTTGACGTAGGGGTCGAGGGGATCCATGAAGAGTTCGACCGGGTCGTAGCCGGGTTTGCGGTGGATCTCGACGAGCCGCGCGAAGTCGGGTGCGCGGTCGTCGTCGAGCCAGTAGTAGTACGTGAACCAGGCGTCGGGCTCCGCCACGGCGACGAGTTCGCCCGCGCGCGGGTGGTCGAGGTGGTGGGTCTTCTTGCCCTCGTCGTCGAGGAGTTGCTCGATGCCGGGCAGGCCGTCGAGGGTGGCCCGGGTGGCGTCGAGGTCCTCGGGGCGGCGTACGTAGACGTGGGCGATCTGGTGGTCGGCCACCGCGAAGGCACGCGACGCCATCGGGTCGAGGTACTCCATGCCGTCCTGGGTGTGCACCTCCAGCAGGCCGGCGCGGCGCAGGGCGCGGTTGATGTCGACGGGCCGGTTCACGCGGGTGATGCCGTACTCGGACAGCGCGACGACCGTGCGGCCCTCGGCGCGGGCGTCGTCCAGGAGCGGCGCCAGGGCGCGGTCGAGATCGGCGGCCGCCTTCAGGGAGCGCGGGTCGTCGGGGCCGAAGCGCTGCAGGTCGTAGTCGAGGTGCGGGAGGTAGCAGAGCGTCAGGTCGGGGTGCCGGGTGCGGATGATGTGGCGGGTCGCGTCGATGATCCACCGGCTGGAGACGAGGTCCGCTCCGGGGCCCCAGAAGTGGAACAGGGGGAAGGTGCCGAGCTTCGTGGTGAGTTCGTCGTGGAGGTCGGCCGGCCGGGTGTAGCAGTCGGGTTCCTTGCGGCCGTCGGCGTAGTAGATCGGACGGGGGGTGACGGTGATGTCGGTGTCGGCGCCCATGGCGTACCACCAGCAGATGTTCGCCACGGTGTAGCCGGGGTGGGCGCGGCGGGCGGCGTCCCAGAGCTTGTCGCCGGCCACGAGCCCGTTGTGCTGGCGCCACAGCAGGACGTCGCCGAGTTCGCGGAAGTACCAGCCGTTGCCGACGACGCCGTGCTCCGAGGGCATGGTGCCGGTGAGGAACGTGGACTGGGCGGCGCAGGTGACGGCGGGCAGGACGGTCCCCAGCGGGGCGACGGAGCCGGACCGGCCGAGGGCCTTGAGGTGGGGCATGTGGTCGAGGAGACGGGAGGTGAGGCCTACGACGTCCAGGACGAGCAGCGGGGTGGGCCGGTCGGCACCGGCCGGGGCCGGGTGCTCAGGGGTGCTCATGGCAGCTCCTTCAGGCCGAGGTCCGTCAGCAGGTCGCGGGCGAGGGTGAGTTCGGCGGCGATGCCCTCGGCGAGCTGGGCACGGCCCTTGGGGCGCAGCTCGGGCGGGAGGGCCTGCCAGGTGTAGGTCTCGACCTCCAGGTGGCGGGTGAGCGGGGCCGGGCCGCCGACGAGGCGGGTCAGTGCGGCTTTCAGGACCGGGAGTGTGGAGGTGAGGGGTGCGGCGGGCGCCGCGTGCAGGGGGACGTGGAAGTGGGCGCGCCAGGGTGAGGCGTCCGGCAGGGCGTGGCCGGCGAGGGCCTCGTCGAGGTCGTCGGTGGCGCGCAGGCCGGCGGCGGTGGAGGTGCGGGTCTGGTGCAGGAAGCGGGGTTCGGCGAAGGCGGCGAGGGCCTCGCGGACCTCCGGCAGATGGGGGTGCTCGGCGTGCAGGGCGGCCGAGAGCTGGGATTTGACGACGGGCACGCGGGCGTCGGTGAGCGCGTCCAGGGCGGTGTGCGGGTCTTCGAAGGAGGTGGCGAGATGGCAGGTGTCGACACAGATGCCGATGCGGTCGTGGCCGATCGCGGTGAGCGGGGCGATGGCGTCGCGGGTGGTCTCGACGACACAGCCGGGTTCCGGTTCCAGGCCGACGCGGAGGGAGCGACCGGTCAGCTCCTCGAGGGCGTCGAGGCGTTCGGCGAGGGTGCGCAGGGCGGTGCGGGCGCTCCGGGCGCGCTCGTCGTCATAGGCGGTGCGCCAGGCCAGGGGCAGGGTGGAGATGGTGCCGTCGGTGACATCGTCGGGGAGGAGCCCGGCGAGGACGCGGGCCAGGGCCGTCGTGTGCTCGAGGCGTTCCGGGTCGGCCCAGTCGGGCTTGTAGACGCGGTACTTGACCTCTTCGGCACCGAAGCCCTCGTAGGGGAAGCCGTTGAGGGTGACGACCTCGAGGCCCCGCCGGTCCAGCTCGGTGCGCAGGGCGCGCAGCGCGGAGGGGTCGGTGACGAGGGCGTGGGCGGCGTCCTTGGCGAGCCACAGCCCGATGCCGAGCCGGTCGCGGCCCAGGCGGCGGCGGACGGGTTCGCAGTGGTCGCGGAGCTGGGCGAGGACGCCGTCGAGGGTCTCGGCGGGGTGGACGTTGGTGCAGTAGGCGAGGTGGACGATCGAGCCGTCGGGGTGGCGGAAGCGCATGGCTCACGCCCCCGCGGCGGGGACGCGGGCCGGCACGTCCGGGCCGGGGTCCGGCTCGTGCGGGTCCTTCGGGACCCCGCGCAGGATGGAGTTGCCCTCGTGGGTGGCCTCGGTGCCGGTGACGTCCAGGTCGAGGCGGCCGCTGAGCCCGTAGAAGGCGACCGGGTTGCGCCACAGCACCTGGTCGACGGTGTCCTCGTCGAAGCCCTCGGCGAGCATCAGGTCGCCGACCTTGCGGGTCTTGAGGGGGTCGCTCCTGCCCCAGTCGGCGGCGGAGTTGACCAGGACCTGCTCGGGTCCGTAGGCGCGCAGGATCGCGACCATCCGCTCCTCGTCCATCTTGGTGTCCGGATAGACGGAGAAGCCCAGCCAGCAGCCGCTGTCCCTGGCCTCCTTGACGGTGGTCTCGTTGAGGTGGTCGACCAGGACGCGTTCCGCGGGCAGGGCCGACTCCCGGACGACGTCCAGGGTGCGGCGCAGACCGGCGAGCTTGTCGCGGTGCGGGGTGTGCACGAGGGCCGGCAAGCCGTGGTCCGCGGCCAGTTGGAGCTGCGCGGCGAGGGCGGTGTCCTCGGCGGGGGTCATGGAGTCGTAGCCGATCTCGCCGACCGCCACGACGTTGTCCTTGACGAGATACCGGGGCAGTTCGTCGAGGACGGGCACACAGCGCGGGTCGTTCGCCTCCTTGGGATTGAGGGCGATCGTGCAGTGGTGGGCGATGCCGTACTGGGCCGCGCGGAAGGGCTCCCAGCCTAGGAGGGAGTCGAAGTAGTCGCGGAAGGAGGCGGGCGAGGTGCGCGGCTGACCGAGCCAGAAGGAGGGCTCGACGACGGCGCGGACACCGGCGGCGTACATGGCCTCGTAGTCGTCGGTGGTCCGGGACGTCATGTGGATGTGGGGGTCGAAGATGCGCATCAGGACTCCTTGCCGTGGGGGTGGTCCGTTCCGGGGGCCGGGTTCACGGACTCGGTCAGGTCCAGGACGCGGTGCAGGTCCTCGGGGACGGGGCGGCCGGCGGCGGTGCGTTCGGCGGCGTAGTCGGCCAGCATGCGGGCGAGTTCGCCGTCGCCGCGGGCGCGCCCGGGCAGATCGGCCACATGGTCGACGGGGACGCCGGTGAACAGGCACTTCAGCACGGCGTGGCGCCATGCGTGGGGGGCCAGGTGCCGGGCGGCGTACGGGCCGACGGCGGCGGTGAGCAGCCGGGTGTCGTTGGTGCGCAGGGCGTCCTCGACGAGCGGGAGTGCGCCGGGGCCGGAGACGAGGTGGGGCAGGGCGTGCAGGACGGCCCGGCGCTCGTCGGCGGTGCCCTGGAAGTAGACCCGGGTCAGGGCGTCGGTGCCGGCGCGGGCCGCGTCGAGGATGAGCACGCGGGCGGCGTCGGCGTGGGCGGCGCCGCAGCGGCGGCCGGCCTCGGCGAGGCGCAGTTCCCACACGGAGATGGGCCCGTGGATGCCGGGGTGCGCGGCGGCCTCGTCGAGGGCGTGCTCCAGCCAGGCGCGGGCGGCAGGGTCGAGGTCGCTGGTCAACCGGTGGCGGAGGCCGGTGAGGGAGGGGAGCGTGGAGGGAGCCGTGCCGGGGGTGGGCGCCGTTCCGGGAGCGAGTGAGTCGGGAGCGGGCGGGTCGGGGGTGGGTGAGTCGGGGTGGGTTTCGGTGCTGGGGGCGTCCGGGGTGCTGTCGGTTCTCGCCGTCGGCGTGGCGCGGGGGTGGGTCATCTGGTGCTGCTCCCTTCAGGGGTGGCGGAGGGAGCGCCGTGGGGTGGCGCGGCCTGCTGGAGGGCCGGGGCGGGGGACGGCGGCGCGGCGGCCGCGACCCGCTCGGCGTGGCGGAGGAAGGGCAGGGATCGGGCGGCGAAGTGCGGGCCCGCATGGGAGTGGCGGGGCAGTTCGACGACGGTCAGCCCCTGGTAGCCGGTGGCGGCGAGGGCCGCCAGGACCGGCGGGAAGTCGATCTCCCCGTCCCCGAAGGGGAGGTGCTCGTGGACGCCGCGCCGCATGTCCTCGATCTGGACGTGCCGCAGCCAGGGGGCCGCCTCCCGGACGCAGTCGGCGGGGGAAAGGGGTTCGAGGCACTGGCAATGGCCGATGTCCAGGGTGAGGCCGAGCGGCTCGGGGTCGCCGAGGGCGCGGCGCAGACGGTGGAAGTCGGCGAGGGTGGCGAGGAGGTGGCCCGGCTCCGGTTCGACGGCGAGGGGGACGTCCGCGGAGGCGGCGGCGTCCAGGACGGGGGTGAGCGTCTCGGCGAGGCGCTTCCACGCGGTGTCCGTGTCGGTGCCCTCCGGGACGATGCCGCTGAAGCAGTGCACCGCGTGGGCGCCGAGGTCGGCGGCGACCCGGACGGCCCGTACGAGGAGGTCGACGCGGCGGGCCCGGTCGTCGGGGTCCGGGTCCAGCAGGGACGGGCCGTGCTTGCGGCGCGGGTCGAGCACATAGCGGGCGCCCGTCTCCACGGTGACGCCCAGGCCGAGGGCGTCCAGCCGTCGCGCGACCCGGCGGGTGCGGGCGGCGAGGTCGGGGGCGAGCGGGTCGAGGTGCATGTGGTCGAGGGTCAGGCCGACGCCGTCGTAGCCGAGGTCGGCGAGGAGGGCGAGCGCGTCGTCGAGCCGGAGGTCGGCGAGGCCGTTGGTGCCGTACCCGAAGCGGAGGGAGGCCCGAGTGCCGGGTTCGGCGGGCGAGGTGGCCGTCGCGAGGCCGGCCGGCGCCTGGGGTGCTTCGTGGCTCATGTGACGCTCACCTTCTTCGCGAACTTGGCTCCGAGCGGGGCGAGGGCGGCGATGAGAAGTGCGCCGGCCGTGCCCCGGGCGCGCGCGGTGAGGGCGGCCTGGAGGGGGATCGTGGCGCGGATGCCGGCGCCGACGGCGCGTTGGGTGAGCGGAGGTGACGGGTTCAGGGCGGCGTGGACATAGGGGCGGGCGGTGGTCGCGGCGTAAGCGGCCGCGCACGCGGTGGTGAGCAGAGCAGCCGCGGACGGGGGCTCGGGGACGGGCCGGACGGAGTGGGGGTCCTTCGGCCCGCGCGTGGTCACCGGTGGGCGACCGGTCGCCGAGCCCGTAAGCCGGTGTGTCACCTGACGGGTCAGCAGGGCGGTCGTCGCGAGGGCCGCCAGCGGGGCCAGGGGTGAGCCGCCCCGGGCCTCATGGCGGGAGACGGTCGTCACGGCGACGGTGTGGGTGCCGAGGAGGGCCGCGGAGGACAGGGCCCTGCCGGTGCGGCCGGTGGTGGCCGCGGCTCCCATGAGCAGGTCCAGGCCTCGGGCTGCGCCCATGGCCACGGGTCCGGCCGGGGTGTGCTTCAGGCCGAGGTCGTACGCCCAGACGGTGGCGGCCAAGGGTGCGGCCACGGTCAGGGCCGGTCGTCCGGCGCGGGCGGCCAGGGCCAGTCCGGCCGCGGTGAGCGCGCAGGCGGCGGTGAGCGCGGCGGCCGGCCGGATGCGGCCGGAGGGCAGAGGGCGGTGCGGGCGTTCGACGGCGTCGACGTCGCGGTCCGCCCAGTCGTTGAGGGCCATGCCGGCCTCGTAGAGGCAGAGGGAGGAACCGATGGCGAGCAGGGCGCGGGCGTCGGGCCGTGCCCCGGCCGCGGCCGCGCCGGCCAGGGCGTCGCCGGGGACGCTGAACAGGGCGGGCAGGCGCAGGAGTTCGGCCCAGGCGCGCCTGCGACGCGAGCGGCGGCCGGCGCACGCGCAGGGGGCGGTGTCACGCGCGGTGCCCTGGACGCCGGACGTGGACGTGGACGTGGACGTACCGCCCGCAGGCGCCCAGCGGGCCACGCCCCGCACAGCACCCTCGGCCTCAGCCTCGGTTGTCGACGTGCCCCCGGTGCATGCGGTCGACGTGCCCCCGGCGCATGCACAGGAGTTCCGGCGCTGCCTCACCGCGTCTCCCCCGGGGCGTCGGACCGCTCCCCCGGCCGCGGGCCTCCGCCCTCTCCCCCGGTCTGCCCCAGCCCGCGCCCGAACCGGACCAGTTCCTCGTACTGCTCGGACAGGCCGGCGGGCCCGTCCCCCACCGGGTCCTTGAAGTAGAACCCGAGAGCACCGAGGGGACCGGACAGGCCCGTCTCGTGGGCGCGGGCGGTGAGGCGGGCGAGGTCGAGCACCAGGGGGGCGGCGAGTGCCGAGTCGCAGCCCTGCCAGATGGTCTGGAGGACCATGCGGGTGCCGAGGAAGCCGTCGAAGGCGATGTGGTCCCAGGCGGTCTTCCAGTCACCGAGGGCGGGGACGTCGTCGATGTGGACCTCGCCCTCGGGGACGGTGCCGAGGGTGTCGGCGAGGACGCGTTCCTTGCCGGCGTTCTTCGCCGCGGCGGCGGCCGGGTCGGCGAGGGCGGCGCCGTCTCCGCCGCCGAGCAGGTTCGTGCCGGACCAGGCGCGGACGTGCAGCGCCCGCTGCGCGAACATCGGGCCCAGCACGGCCCGCAGCAGGGTCTGCCCGGTCTTGCCGTCGCGGCCGGCGTAGGGCAGGCCGCTGTGCTCGGCCTCGCGGGCGGCGACGGGGTGGTGCATGCCCTCGGAGGGGGTGAAGTTGACGTAGGGGCAGCCCGCGCGCAGGGCCGCGAGCGCGTAGAGGGTGCTGGCGGGCAGCGGGGCGCCGGGGCCGTGGGAGGCGGGTTCGGTGGAGGCGACGTTCACCACCACGGTCCGCTCCAGCGCGTGGCGGTGCGTGAAGTCGCGGATGTCGTCGGCGAAGGCCGTGATCAGGTCGGCCTCGCTCCTGGTGTCCCCGGGCGTGGGGCCGCCGGGCCGGATCTCCCGGTCGGCGGCGGTGAGTTCGGCGGTGACGGCGGTGGCGACGCCGGGTGGCAGGACGCCGCCGGCGGTCAGCGTCTCGGCGCGTTTGGGCAGGGGGCAGTCGACGGTGTCGTGGCCGCCGAAGACGAGGTCGGACAGGGCCGGGAGGCCGCTGCCGGTGAAGGCGGGGGTCTCGGTCACCATGCCGGTGGGCGGATGCAGTCCCGCGGTGACAGCGGCACACCCCGTGACGACGGTGGTGGCGACGGAGCCTCGGGCTCCGATCAGCCACACCCCCACACGCGGTCGGGGAAGGGACGCGGACATGGGCAGCCTCCTGGTCGTACGCGAACCCGGGGGGAGGGGGGAGACGGCGGGCGGGGGTCCGGCGTCCCCCGCCCGCCGCCGTTCACTGGCCCTGGACGGGCAGTTCCTTGAGCTGGATGTTGCGGAAGGAGACCTGGTCGTCGGCGCCGTGGTTCTGCAGGCCGAGGTAGCCGTCGGTCAGGCTCCGCTGGGGGTCCTTGTTGGTGAAGTCGTTGATCTTGACTCCGTTGAGGAACACCTGGAGGCGTTCGCCCTGGACCTTGATCTCGTAGGAGTTCCACTGGCCGGGCGGCCGCAGAACCTGGTCACGTGCCTTGATGTTGGCCGACTTGAAGGAGTAGACGGAGCCCGTGGTGCGCTCGGGCGCGTCCGTGGCGTCGATCTGGATCTCGTAGCCCTTGTTCACCGCGGACCAGGGGTCGTCGGAGGCCGGGAAGCCCACGAAGATCCCGGAGTTGTCGTCGCCCCGCATCTTCCAGTCGAGCTTGAGGGAGTACGACTTCAGCTCCTTGGCCTGGTACCAGAGCAGGCCCATGCCGCCCTCGGACTCCATCACGCCGTCCTTGACGACGAACTTGCCGGGTCCGGCCTGCTTCCAGCCGTCCAGGGTCTGGCCGTTGAAGATCTTCCGGTAGCCCTTGTCCGGCTTGCAGTCCGCCTTGACCTGGCCGGTGGCGTACTGGAGGCCGCCGAGCAGGTGGGCGCGGAAGGCCTCTTCGGCGTAGGACTCCTTGGTGTGACCGCCGCCGGTGTAGAAGGAGCGGCCGCCGCCGTAGCTCTGGCACCAGGCGATCGGGTGGTCGCCCTTCATGGTGCCGCCCTGGTAGCTGGTCTCGTCCAGGGTGGCGAGGACCTTGGCCTGCTCGCGCGGGTTGGTGCGGTAGTTGTACCACTCGTCGGTGCGCTCCCAGGCCTCGCCGAGGTGCGCGGTCGACGGGTGGTCGTGGTCCTCGACGCGGACGGTGGCCTTCTGGATGGCCGGGTGCGAGTGGAAGTAGGCGCCGACGAGGCCGCCGTAGAACTCCCAGTCGTACTCGGTGTCGGCGGCGGCGTGGATGCCCATGTAGCCGCCGCCACCCGCGACGTAGTTCTCGAACGCCTTCTGCTGCTCGGCGTTCAAAACGTCGCCGGTCGTGGACAGGAACGCCACCGCGTCGTACTTGGCGAGGTTCGTGGTGGTGAACTGCTTGGCCTCCTCGGTCGCGTCGACCGTGATGCCCGCCGGGCCGCCGAGCTCCTTCAGCGCGGCGATGCCGGCCGGGATGGAGTCGTGCCGGAAACCGGCGGTCTTGGAGAAGACCAGGACCTTCTTGCCGCCCTTGAACGGCTCCTTGGAGAACTCGAAGTCGTCCACGTCGAACAGCGCGCCCGCGCCGCCCTTGAAGACCAGGTAGATGTCGGTGGTCTTCTTCGGCAGCGACCGCAGCGGCACGTCGACGTTCTGGAAGGTCTCCCAGCCGCCGGTCGGCGGGATGTACGCCGAGCCGTGCAGCGGACCGTCGGGCGAGCCGGTGCGCAGTTCGACGAAACCGCCCGCGCCGCCGGAGGAGGCCCGCACGGTCATCTTCTTCTGCCCGTCGAACCGGTAGGGGGTGAAGGAGATCCAGTCGCCGTCGTCGATGTTGCCGACGGTCTTGCCGCCGTTGGCGCCGGTCTTGTCGATGACCGACACGCCCGACTGGGTGGTGAAGTGCTCGCCCTGGCGGTGCAGCGGCTGGAGCACGGTGCGGGCGGTGCCCGTCAGCTCCTCCTGGCCGTTCGCGCCGCCGTCGGTGTAGGCGGCGCCGACGACACCGTAGATGTTGGCGTTGGGGTCGTGGCCGCCGTCACCGGGGGGCGGCTTCAGGGTGCCCTCGCAGCCCATCTCGCTGGTCAGCTCGTGGGCGTGGGAGTCGTGTCCGAGGCTGTAGACGACCTTGACCTTGGAGCAGTCGACGGTCTCCTCGGGGTCGGTGACGGTCACCTTGAACGGCACGGGCTTGCCGAACTCGGCCAGGCTGCCGTTGCCCGGGATGTCGATCCGTACCTTGGGCTCGGTGTTGCCGACCACGATCCGGAGACTGGCGTTGCCCGTGTTGCCCTCGGGGTCCTTGGCGGTGAAGGTGGCGCTGTAGGTGCCGATCTTCTTGTAGCGGTGGGTGGGGTTGAGGCCCTCGCCCTTGGTGCCGTCGCCGAAGTCCCAGCTGTAGGTGAGGTTCGTGGAGTCGGCGTCCTTGGCGGAGGCGGTGAACGCGACCTTCAAGCCGGCCGCTCCGGACGTCTTGTCGGCGCTGACCTCGGCGATCGGGGAGAAGCCGTCCTCGGCGTTCTCGATCCGGTACAGCGCGGAGTGCTCGTCGCCCTGGAACCAGGAGACGCCGTAGTCGAGGACGTAGAGCGCGCCGTCGGGGCCGAACTCCATGTCCATGATCTGGGTGCCGGTCCACGGGAAGTCGTTGATCTTCGCGACGGACCCGTCGTCGTTCTGCTCGATCCGCTTGATCCAGCGGCGGCCGAACTCACCGGCGAAGAAGTCTCCGTCGTAGGCCTCGGGGAACTTCACACTGGAGTCGAGCTCGGGGTCGTAGCGGTAGACCGGGCCGGCCATCGGGGACTCGGAGCCGGTGCCGAACTCCGGCACGGAGCCGTCGTCGTACGGGATCCACGCGGCCTGCGCGGGCGGCAGGTCGACCAGGCCGGTGTTGTGCGGCGAGGTGTTCTTCGGGGCGGCGCAGTCGAACGTCTCGCCGGACTCCTTGGTGGCGAAGTCGTAGTCGACGTACGGGTCGTTGTCGCCGGTGCAGAACGGCCAGCCGAAGTTGGCCGCCTTGGTCACCTTGGCGAACTCGACCTGCCCGGCCGGGCCGCGCTTGGGGTCGGCGGCGCCCGCGTCGGGGCCGTAGTCGCCGACGTAGACGATGCCGGTCTTGTCGTCGACGCTCATCCGGAACGGGTTGCGGAAGCCCATCGCGTAGATCTCGGGGCGGGTCTTCTCGGTGCCCGGGGCGAAGAGGTTGCCCTCCGGAATGGTGTACGAGCCGTCCTCGGCGACCTTGATGCGCAGGATCTTGCCGCGCAGGTCGTTGGTGTTGGCCGAGCTGCGGCGGGCGTCGAAGGCCGGGTTGCGGTTCGGCCGGTCGTCGATCGGCGTGTAGCCGTCGGAGGAGAAGGGGTTGGTGTCGTCGCCGGTCGACAGGTAGAGGTTGCCGTCCGCGTCGAAGTCGATGTCGCCGCCGACGTGGCAGCAGGTGCCGCGGGAGGCCGCGACGTCGATGACCTTCTTCTCGCTGGCCCGGTTCAGCGTGCCGTTGGCGTTGAGCGTGAAGCGGGAGAGGCGGTTGACGCCGTCGAACTTCTTGAAGTCCTCGGCGGTGCCGGTCTCCGGGGCGTCGCCCGCGGGGGTGTCGAGCGGTGGGGCGTAGTAGAGGTAGATCGCCCGGTTGTTCTTGAAGTCCGGGTCGACGGCGACGCCCTGCAGCCCCTCTTCGTCGTGGCTGTAGACGTCGAGCCTGCCGGCGATCCTGGTGACGCCGCCCTGGTCGGTCAGGCGCAGCGTGCCGTCGCGCGAGGTGTGCAGGACGCTGCGGTCCGGGAGCACGGCGAGCGACATCGGCTCGCCCGTCTCGGGTTCGCCCTTGGCGAGCGGCACCTGCTGGAACTGTCCCTCGGCGGCGACCGGTTCGTCGTGCTCGGGGTGGCCGGGGTGGGCGCCGGCGACGCCGGCCGGGGTGCCCACGGCCAGGAGCAGGCCGGTGAACAGGGCGACGGCGGTGCGCAGCGCGGGGCGTCTGGGGGTGCGGGTGCTTCTGAGTCTGGTTCTGTGCACGAAGTCCCTCCGGGAACGGGGGTGGGCCGTACGGGTGGGTACGAAGACGTGCGGTGCGGACGCCGGGGTGCGCCGTCACCCCGGAGGTATGTGTGTCCTGAACACTTCAAGGACGGTAACCGCGTCCGTCCGGGGCGAACACCCCTTGGGTCAGGATCGGTCGAGCTTTCTCCCGGCACCGGACGAAGCAGAATTCGTGCAGGTCGGAGGGGGGACCGGCGATGGCGCCGGTCCCCGTCCCCGACCTGGGCCGGGTGCGTGGTTCAGCTGTTGAACGCGGCGTCGAAGGACGCGCTGGGCGGCTCGAAGTCGAAGGCCTTGAGGCGGGTCAGCGCCTCGGGCGCCCCCTGGAGCCGGTCCATGCCGGCGTCCTCCCATTCGACGGAGATCGGGCCTTGGTAGTCGATGGAGCGCAGCATCCGGAAGACGTCCTCCCAGGGGACGTCGCCGTGCCCGGCCGAGACGAAGTCCCAGCCGCGCCGCGGGTCGCCCCAGGGCAGGTGGGAGCCGAGCCGGCCGTTGCGTCCGTCGAGGCGCTTGCGGGCCTCCTTGCAGTCGACGTGGTAGATGCGGTCGCGGAAGTCCCACAGGAAGCCGACGGGGTCGAGGTCCTGCCACACGAAGTGCGAGGGGTCGAAGTTGAGGCCGAAGGCGGGGCGCCGGTCGACGGCTTCGAGGGCCCGCTGGGTGGTCCAGTAGTCGTAGGCGATCTCGCTGGGGTGGACCTCGTGCGCGAACCGCACGCCCTCGGTGTCGAAGACGTCGAGGATCGGGTTCCAGCGGTCGGCGAAGTCCTGGTAGCCGCGTTCGATCATCGCGTCGGGCGCGGGCGGGAACATGGCGACGAGGTGCCAGATGGCGGAGCCGGTGAAGCCGATGACGGTGTCGACGCCGAAGGCGGCCGCGGCCCGCGCGGTGTCCTTCATGCGCTCGGCGGCCCGCTGCCGGACCCCTTCCGCGTCCCCGTCGCCCCAGACCGCGTCCGGCAGGATCGCCCGGTGGCGTTCGTCGATGATGGCGTCGCAGACGGCCTGGCCGGCCAGGTGGTTGGAGATGGCCCAGCACTTCAGGCCGTACTTGTCGAGGAGCGCCCGGCGGCCGTCGAGGTACCCCGGGTCGGCGAGCGCCTTGTCGACTTCGAAGTGGTCGCCCCAGCAGGCGAGTTCGAGGCCGTCGTAGCCGAAGTCGCGGGCCAGGCGGCAGACCTCCTCCAGGGGCAGGTCCGCCCACTGGCCGGTGAAGAGCGTGAAGGTGCGCGGCATCGAAAGGGGCCTCCTCAGACCGCGATCGGCGTGTAGACGGAGTTCTTCTCGGCGCTCTCCTCCACCGCGGCGAGCACGCGCTGCACCTGGAGCCCGTCGGTGAAGGAGGGTTCGGGGCGGCGGCCCTCGGCGATGGCGTGGACGAGGTCGCGGGCCTGGTGGACGAAGGTGTGCTCGTAGCCGAGGCCGTGGCCCGGCGGCCACCAGGCCTCCAGGTAGGGGTGCTCGGGTTCGGTGACGAGGATGCGGCGGAAGCCCGCCTCGGTGCCCGGCTCGGTGGCGTCGTGGAAGGACAGCTCGTTGAGCCGCTCCAGGTCGAAGGCGAGCGAGCCGCGCTCACCGTTGAGCTCGATGCGCAGGGCGTTCTTGCGGCCGGTGGCGTAGCGGGTGGCCTCGAAGGAGGCGATGGCGCCGGAGGGGAAGCGGGCCGTGAACAGGGCCGCGTCGTCCACGGTGACCTCGCCCTTGCCTGCGGCCGACACGGCCGACAGCCCGCTGGTGGCGCCCGTGGGCAGCGGCCGCTCCCGGACGAAGGTCTCCGTCAGCGCGGAGACCCCGGCCAGCGGCTCCCCCACGAGGTACTGCGCGAGGTCGACGATGTGCGCACCCAGGTCGCCGAGCGAGCCCGAGCCGGCCTGGTCCTTGCGCAGCCGCCAGGTCAGCGGGAACTCGGGGTCGACCAGCCAGTCCTGGAGGTAGGTGACCCGCACGTGCCGCAGCCGGCCGAGCCGCCCCGCGGCGACCATCCGGCGGGCTTGGGCGGTGGCGGGCACCCGGCGGTAGTTGAAGCCGACCATCGACAACTGGCCGCGCGCGTAGGCCTCCTCGGCCGCCCGGGCCATCGAGGTGGCCTCCTCGACGGTGTTGGCCAGGGGTTTCTCGCACAGGACGTGCTTGCCTGCGGCCAGGGCGGCCAGGGCGATCTCGGCGTGGCTGTCGCCGGGGGTGCAGATGTCGACGAGGTCGACGTCGTCGCGTTCCACGAGGGCACGCCAGTCGGTCTCGGTGGACGCCCAGCCGTGCCGGTCGGCCGCGGCCCGGACGGCGGCGGCGTCCCGGCCGCAGATCACGGACTGCACGGGGTTCAGCGGCAGGTCGAAGACGCGGCCCGCGGTGCGCCAGCCCTGGGAGTGGGCGGCGCCCATGAAGGCGTAGCCCACCATCCCCACGCGCAAGGGTGGCTTGCCTGCCTCGGTCCCATCTGACTGCGCTTGCGGCTGTCCCATACGGGTGTCCTCCTCGTCCTGGTCGGTGTGGCGCACGTGGGGGGTGCGGGACGGATCACTTGAAGCCGGTGGGCATGTACTGGCCGACGTTGGTCTTGTCGACGACGGCCGAGTAGAGCGTGATGGACGCGGGGATCTCGAACTCGGCCATGCCGCCGATGCCCTTGCCCTGGCCGAGGGCGCGGGCGAGGTCGATCGCGGAGGCGGCCATGGTCGGCGGGTACAGCACTGTCGCCTTGAGCACGCCGTTGTCCTGCTCGATGGCCTGGAAGGCGGACAGGGCGCCCGCGCCGCCGACCATCAGGAAGTCGTCGCGGCCGGCCTGCTCGATGGCGCGCAGCGCGCCCACGCCCTGGTCGTCGTCGTGGTTCCACAGCGCGTCGAACTTCGACTGCGCCTGGAGCAGTTGGGCCATCTTGGCCTGCCCGGACTCGACGGTGAACTCGGCGGCCTGGCGGGCGACCTTCTTGATGTTGGGGTAGTTCTTCAGGGCGTCGTCGAAGCCCTGGGTGCGCTGCTTGGTCAGCTCCAGGTTGTCGAGGCCGGCGAGTTCGATGACGCGGGCGTTCGCCTTCCCCTTGAGCTTCTCGCCGATGTAGTGGCCGGCGTTCAGGCCCATGCCGTAGTTGTCGCCGCCGATCCAGCAGCGGTAGGCCTGCGGGGTGTTGAAGATCCGGTCGAGGTTGACCACGGGGATGCCCGCGCGCATCGCCTTCAGGCCGACCTGGGTGAGGGCCTTGCCGTCGGCGGGCAGCACGACCAGGACGTCGACCTTCTTGTTGATGAGGGTCTCGATCTGGCCGATCTGCTGGGCGGTGTCGTTGGAGCCCTCGGTGATCTCCAGGGTGACGTCGGAGTACTTCTCGGCGCGGTTCTTGGCGTTGTCGTTGATGGCGTTGAGCCAGCCGTGGTCGGCCTGCGGTCCGGCGAAGCCGATGGTGACCTGCTTGCCGGGCTTGTCGTCGGCGGCCGGCTGGTTGTCGCCCGCCGGCTCGTCCTTGGAGTCGGACGGCTCGTTGCTGGTGCACCCGGTGATGAGGGCACCGGCGGAGACGGCGGCGGCCCCGAAGAGCAGTCCTCTGCGGCTCGTGATCTCTGGCATGGCGGTGAACCCTTTCCTCAGGTCGTGCTCGCGGTACGGCGCTGGACCAGCACGGCGGCGACGATGATCGCGCCCTTGGCGATCTGCTGGACGTCGCTCTGCAGGTTGTTCAGGGCGAAGATGTTGGTGATCGTGGTGAAGATCAGGACGCCGAGGACGGAGCCGGTGATGGTGCCGCGGCCGCCGGTGAGGAGGGTGCCGCCGATGATGGCGGCGGCGATGGCGTCGAGTTCGTAGAGGTTGCCGTTGGTGTTCTGGCCGGAGCCGGACAGGACGATCAGCAGGAAGGCGGCGATGCCGCAGCACAGTCCGGACAGCAGGTAGAGGTAGAGCCGCTGGCGGCGGACGTCGATGCCGGCGAGCCTCGCCGCCTCCGGGTTGCCGCCGACGGCGACCGTGCGGCGCCCGAAGGTGGTGCGGTTGAGCACCAGCCAGCCGATGACCGTGACGACGGCGAACACCATGACCAGCGGCGGGATGCCGAGCACGTAGGCGTCGCGTTCGCCGAGGTCGAGGACCGAGGGCACGGTGACGATCTGTGTCTTGCCGTCGGTGATCTGCAGGGCGAGTCCGCGGGCGGAGGCCAGCATGGCGAGGGTGGCGATGAACGGCACCATCGCGCCGTAGGCGATGAGCACGCCGTTGACCAGTCCGCAGCCGACTCCGACGACGACCGCCGTGAAGAGGATCCCGGCGAAGCCGTACTCCTGGGTGGCGACGGTGGTGGCCCACACCGAGGCGAGGGCGACGATCGCGCCGACCGACAGGTCGATGCCGCCCGAGACGATGACGAAGGTCATGCCGACGGTGACGACGCCGATGACGGACGCCTGGGTGAGGACGAGTTGCAGGTTGCGGGTGTCGAGGAACTCGTCGGGCTTGGTGATGCCGCCGATGAGGACCAGCGCGGCGAGCACGCCGAGCAGGGAGAGGGTGCGGACGTCGGCGCGGAACAACAGGCCGCGCCAGGCGGGGGGCTGGGCCTGGGGCACCTTGTCGGTGCTGCTGTCCCGCGGCGGGGAGACGGGCTGCGTCATGACGCCGGACTTCCTTCCATGACCAGGTCGAGTACGCGGTGTTCGTCGAGCTCGCGCGCGGGTGCCGTGTGCACGACACGGCCCTCGCGCAGCACCAGCACGCGGTCGGCGAGGCCGAGCACCTCGGGCACCTCGCTGGAGACCAGCAGCACCGCGAGGCCCTCGTCCGCCAGCCGGCGGATGACCGCGTAGAGCTCGGCGCGGGCGCCGACGTCGACGCCGCGGGTGGGTTCGTCGAGCAGCAGCACCTTGCAGCCGCGCAGCAGCCAGCGGGCCAGGACGGCCTTCTGCTGGTTGCCGCCGGACAGGGTGCGCACCGGCACCGACGGGTTGTCGGGCCTGAGCGACAGCTCGCGGGTGGCGGCCCGGGCGGCACCGAGCTCGGCGCCCCGGTCGATCCAGCCGCCGCGCGAGAAGCGGGACATGGAGGAGACCGAGACGTTGCGGGTGACGGACTCCAGCATCAGCAGGGCCTGCGCCTTGCGTTCCTCGGGGGCGAGCCCGAGCCCGGCCCGGACGGCGGCCCGGACGCTGCCCGGCCGCAACGGCCGTCCGTCGACCAGCACCTGACCGGTCGTCGGCTTGCGGGCGCCGTAGACGGTCTCCAGGATCTCGGAGCGGCCCGAGCCGACGAGCCCGGCGAGGCCGACGATCTCGCCCGGCCGCACCTCGAGGTCGAGCGTCTCGAACTCCCCCAGCCGCGACAGCCCTTGGACCTTCAGCACGGGCTCGGCGGACGGCGGGGAGGCGGGCCGGTCCGGGAAGACGTACTCGACGTTGCGGCCGGTCATCAGGGCGACGACCTCGCGGGTCGGGGTGGACTTCGCGGGAAGCCCGTTCGCGACGGCCCGGCCGTCCTTCAGGACGGTCACCCGGTCGCCGATGCGGCGGATCTCCTCCAGGCGGTGCGAGATGTAGACGACGGCGACTCCGGCGGCGGTCAGGTCGCCGACGATGCGGAAGAGGTTGTCGACCTCGTCCGGGTCGAGGGCGGCGGACGGCTCGTCCATCACGATGAGCCGCACGTCGTGGGAGAGCGCCCGGGCCATGGACACGATCTGCTGCTGCGCGGCCGAGAGTTCCCCGACCAGACGGCCGGGGTCGATCTCCGCGTGGCCGAGCCGTTTGAGCAGGGCGGCCGTCGACGCCTTGGCCGCCTTGCCCCGGACGACGAAGCCGGCGGCGGTCGGCTCGTGTCCGAGGTGGACGTTCTCCGCGACCGACAGGTGCTCCACCAGGTCGAGTTCCTGGTAGATGGTCGCGATGCCGAGGCGCATGGCGGCGATCGGCGAGCGCAGCGTGACGTCCTCGCCGCGCCACCGGATGGTGCCGGTATCGGGCTGGTGGGCGCCGGCCAGGACCTTGATGAGGGTCGACTTTCCGGCGCCGTTCTGGCCGAGCAGGCAGTGCACCTCGCCGGCCACGACGTCGAGGTCGACACCGTCGAGGGCCCGGACTCCGGGGAACGACTTGGTGATGCCGGACATGCTGAGCAGCGGTGGTTCTGGTGCCATGAGGTCCCCTTGGCGGGCGTGCGGGCCGGTTCAGGGCAGGGCGGAGCGAAGCGGAGCAGGGCACTGCGCAGGGCTCGGTACCGAAAGCGTGGTGCTGACGTGCTGAAGTGCGCTTACGCGGGAGAGAACAGGTGGTCGCTGATGAGCCGGGCCGCGCCGATGACGCCGGCGGCGGGTCCCAGCTCGCCCAGGACGATGGGCAGGTTGCCGGTCGCCAGCGGCAGCGACTGGCGGTAGACCTGGGTGCGGATCGCGGCGAGCAGGGTGTGGCCGAGGCCGGTCACCCCGCCGCCGATCACCACCAGGCCCGGGTTGAAGAAGCTGACCAGACCGGCGATGACCTGGCCGGTGCGGTTGCCGCCCTCGCGGATCAGCTCCAGCGCGGTGGCGTCGCCCGCGGCGGCCGCGGCGGCGACGTCGACGGCGGTCAGGCCGCCGTTCGTCTCCAGCCGCGAGGCCAGTTCGGCCGAGAGCCCCTGCTGGGCGGCCTCCGTGGCGTCGCGGGCGAGGGCCGCCCCGCTGAAGTGGGCCTCCAGGCAGCCCCGGTTGCCGCAGGCGCAGGGACGTCCGTCGGGCACGGCCTGGATGTGCCCGATGTCGCCGGCGCTGCCCGTCGTACCGCGGTAGACCTCACCGCCGACGACGATGCCGCAGCCGATGCCCGTGCCGATCTTGACGCAGAGGAAGTCGGCGACGGTGCGGGCGACGCCCGCGTGCTGTTCCCCCATCGCCATGAGGTTCACGTCGTTGTCGACCATGACCGGGCAGCCGAGTTCCTGGCTGAGGGCCTCCCGTACGGGGAAGCCGTCCCAGCCGGGCATGATCGGCGGTGCCACCGGGATGCCCTCGGGGAAGCGGACCGGGCCCGGGACGCCGATGCCGGCGCCGTCGAACCCCTCCGCGAGCCCGGAGGCCCTCAGCTTCGCGGCCATGGCCAGGACCTGCTCGAAGACCGCGACCGGGCCCTCGCGCACGTCCATGGGGTGGTTGATGTGGCCGAGGGTCTCCAGCTCGGCGTTGGTGACGGCGACGTCGACCGAGGTCGCGCCGATGTCGACGCCGAGGAAGCGCAGCTCGGGGTTGAGCCGGACGTTGTGGCTGCGGCGTCCGCCGCGCGAGGCGGCGAGTCCGTCGGCCACGACCAGCCCCGTCTCCAGCAGCCGGTCCACCTCCACGGCGAGCTTGGACCGCGAGAGGTCGACCTGGTCGCCCAGCTGGGCACGGGAGTTGGGGCCGCCGTCGCGCAGCAGCTTCAGCAGTCGGGCCTGGTGGGCGTTTCCGGGTCGTGCCGTCATACGTCTCACGAGCCCCTCCCCGCCTCGATCGGCCTGTGCGCGCCGGTTTTCCGCCACATCGGTGGCTTGCTTTCGGAGGGAACGTAGCAGCGGCTGCCGGGGGTGGGAAGAAGTCGCGCAGGAATTGCCCCTTACTTTTTCCACTCACAGGACAAAGGCGAGGGGGTGCGGCCCTTACCTCGCAGGTAATCGACCGTGGGTGCGGGCCCGGGCCAGGCTGGTCCCGTCCTGGTCGCCCTTGTCGGGAGGTCCCGTATGTCCGACGCCCCTGCCCCTGAAGCCCTGGTGCGGGCGGTGCCCTTCGCCGGTGAGCTCGGCATCGTCGTGGAGGAGGCCGCTCCCGCCCGGGTCCGGGCCGCGCTCGCCTGGGCCCCGGAACGGTGCACGGTGGGCGGCAGCCTGCACGGCGGCGCTCTGATGGCACTGGCCGACACGGCCGGCGCAGTGTGCGCGTTCCTCAACCTGCCGCCGGGTGCGAGCACGTCGACGGTCGAGTCGAAGACGAACTTCTTCCGCGCCGTCCGGTCGGGCACCGTCCACGCCGAGGCTCACCCCGTGCACGTGGGCCGCTCCTTCGTCGCCGTCCGGACGGATCTGCGCGACGAGGACGGCACCCTGGTGGGCCAGACGACACAGACCCAGGCGGTGCTGACGGGCGCGGGCCGCACCGACGCCGGTGCGGCGGCCCGTACCTGATGAAGGCCCTTAGGAGCGGGCGCGCGCGTGGTACGACCGCCGGGTGTGCTCGGTGTGTTCACGCATCAGCTGGGTCGCCCGCTGCTCGTCCCGGGCGGTGACCGCCGCGATCAGTTCGCGGTGTTCGATCCAGGACTGGTGGCCGCGCTGGCGGGCCACCGGCGTGTAGTACCAGCGCACGCGCCGGTCGACCTGGGCGGCCAGTTCGGCGAGGACGGCGTTGCCGGCGAGCTCCATGATCTTGGCGTGGAAGCGGGCGTTCATGGCGACGGCCCCGTCCACGTCGTCGGCCTCGACGGCCTTCTCGCCCTCCGCGCACAGCGCCTCCAGGGCGGCGATGCCCGCGCTGTTCGCGCCCGCCGCCGCGAGCCGGGCCGCCTCGGCCTCCAGCAGCGTGCGGACCGTGAGGAGCTGGTCGGCCTCCTCCTCCGTCGGCTCGTGCACGAACGCGCCCTGGGCGGGCCGCAGATCGACCCAGCCCTCGGTGTTGAGCCGCTGCAACGCCTCGCGCACCGGCTGCCGGGAGACCCCGAGGTGCCCGGCCAGCTCGCTCTCCACGAGGTGCTGCCCGGGCTGCAGCGCACGGGTGGTGATGAGTTCGAGCAGCGCCTCGTACACGCGGTCGCGCAGCGGACCCGGGCGTTCCAGCTTGGGTACCGCCCCCTGGGGCAGGCCTGTCGACAGCATCGCGGTCCCCCTCCTCGGCAGGGCCGTGCACAGCGCGGCGGAAGCCGGTGTCGCCGCAGAGTCAGTATTGATTGTCTTTCGTCTACAGTCTACGGCGCACAGGAGCCAGGGCTTCGGGGAGTTGACCGCGTCACACCGGGGGCGGAGCCTGCCCGTTCAGGGGCAGCGGACGACCTGACCGGCGTAGGAGAGGTTGCCGCCGAAGCCGAACAGCAGGACCGGGTCGCCGGTGGTGACCGCGCCCTGCTCGACCAGCTTGGACAGGGCCAGCGGGATGCTCGCGGCCGAGGTGTTGCCGGACTCGGTGACGTCGCGCGCGACGACGGCGTTCACGGCGCCGATCTTCTCGGCGAGGGGTTCGATGATGCGCAGGTTCGCCTGGTGCAGCACGACCCCGGCGAGGTCCGCGGGCTCCAGTCCGGCCCGCTCGCACGCCCGGCGCGCGATGGGCGGCAGCTGGGTGGTCGCCCAGCGGTAGACGCTCTGCCCCTCCTGGGCGAAGCGCGGCGGCGTGCCCTCGATCCGCACGGCGTTGCCCATCTCGGGCACGGACCCCCACAGCACCGGCCCGATGGCCGGCTCGCCGGCGGCCTCGACCACGGCGGCTCCGGCCCCGTCCCCGACGAGCACGCACGTGGTGCGGTCGCTCCAGTCGGTCACCTCGGACATCTTGTCGGCGCCGATGACCAGCGCCCGGCTCGCGCCCCCCGCGCGGACGGCGTGGTCGGCGGTGGCCAGGGCGTGGGTGAAGCCGGCGCACACGACGTTGAGGTCCATGGTGGCGGCCTGCGGGACACCGAGGCGGGCCGCGACCCGGGCGGCCGTGTTGGGCGAGCGGTCGACTGCGGTGGACGTGGCGACCAGCACCAGGTCGATGTCGGCCGGGGTCAGTCCGGCCGCCGCGAGGGCCTTGGCGGCGGCGTGCGCGGCCAGCTCGTCGACCGGTTCGTCGGGGCCCGCGATGTGGCGGGTACGGATCCCCACCCGGCTCCTGATCCACTCGTCACTGGTGTCCACCAGGCCCGCCAGGTCCTCGTTGGTGAGCACCTTGGCGGGCTGGTAGTGGCCGACGGCGGCGATGCGCGAGCCGTTCATGTGGGCGGGTCCCCCTCGTTGCCTTGGGTAGCGGATCCACCAGTCTGATCAGTGACTCACGGGTACGACGGCAGCCAAGGCGACAGGAAACGGACGCCCACGTTGTCGGCTTCCGTCAGCGCCCCCGGCACCCGCGGGGGCCGTCGAGCGGCTAGCCGGTGAACAGCTGTGTCGCCTTCCGGACCAGTTCGTACAGTCCGTAGGCGAGCGGCACGCCCACCCATGTCCAGGCGAAGGCGATGAGCCACCGCCGGTCCGGGCTAGGCGGACTCTGACTGCTGGGGCTGGACATGCGCGGCCTCCTCCTTCGGTGCCGGGATGTGGTGACGCGGGTGGACGGGCCGGACGAGTTCGTTGGCGACGAAGCCGACGACGAGCAGGCCGATCATGATGACGAACGACAGGCCGTACAGGGACGCCCCGTGCCGGCCCGCCTCCTCCTGGCGGTCGGCGATCCAGTTCACGATGAGCGGCCCGAGCACGCCGGCCGTGGACCAGGCGGTGAGCAGCCGCCCGTGGATGGCGCCGACCTGGTGGGTGCCGAACAGGTCCTTCAGATACGCCGGAACGGTCGCGAACCCGCCGCCGTAGAAGGAGAGGATCACCAGCGCGCACAGGATGAACAGTGGTTTGGAGGAGTCGCCGAACAGGGCGATGAGGGCGTACATCAGGGCGCCGACGCCGAGGTAGACGCGGTAGATGTTCTTGCGTCCGATCAGGTCGGACGTCGACGACCAGCCGATGCGGCCCGCCATGTTCGCGGCCGACAGCAGCGCGACGAAGCCGGCGGCGGCCGTCACCGACACCGGTGTGGAGGTGTCCGCGAAGAAGTCCGTGATCATCGGCGCGGCCTTCTCCAGGATGCCGATGCCGGCGGTGACGTTCATGCAGAGCACGATCCACAGGCACCAGAACTGCGGGGTGCGGATGGCCTGGTTCGCGGAGACCTGCGGTCCGGTGAGGGCTTGTCGCACGGTTTCCCGCGTCCCCGGGGCACTGCTCGGAACCCGGACCAGGAGCACACCCAGCAGCATGAAGACGGCGTACGACAGGCCGTGGACGAGGAACGCCAGCGCGATGCCGGAGCTGTCGGAGCCGAAGGACTCCAGCATCTGCGCGCTCCACGGTGAGGCGATCAGCGCGCCGCCGCCGAAGCCCATGATGGCGATGCCGGTGGCCATGCCGGGCCGGTCCGGGAACCACTTGATCAGGGTCGAGACGGGCGAGATGTAGCCGATGCCGAGGCCGATGCCGCCGACGAAGCCGTAGCCGAACACGATGAGCCAGTACTGCTCCAGGGACGCGCCCAGCGCGGAGAGCAGGAAGCCGGAGGAGAAGCAGACCAGGGCGACGGTCATCGCCCAGCGCGGGCCCTTGCGCTCCACGAGCGTGCCGCCGAACGCGGCGGACAGGCCCAGCATGACGATGCCCAGCTGGAAGGGCAGCGCGCTCTGCGTCCCGCTGAGGCCGAGCGCGGACTCGAGCGGCGGTTTGAACACGCTCCAGGCGTAGGCCTGGCCGATGGAGAGGTGTACGGAGAGAGCGGCGGGCGGGACGAGCCAGCGGCTCCAGCCCGGGGGCGCGACGGGGGGACTCATGAACCCCGGACGGTAGGGATCCGCAACGGAGTTGAGAAGGCGGCGCGTCGACCGTATGCGGTGAGCGGTATCCGGCATGCGCCGAACGGTCGGCGCACGGCCCCTTGCCGCCCCAACCTCCATACTGTAGACAATATTTCGTCGACACAAGCCGTGCGTGAGCCAGACGCGAACCGCGCGGCAGTCCTCGGACAGTCACCTCCGCGGTATCCCTCAAACCGAACGGAGTGTTCCCGTGAAAGTCGCAGTTCTCGGCGCCGGTGCCATCGGCGCCTACGTCGGCGCCGCGCTCCACCGCGCGGGCGCCGACGTGCATCTCATCGCCCGTGGACCGCATCTGGCGGCCATGAGGCAGTACGGAGTCCGGGTGCGCAGCCCGCGCGGCGACTTCACCGCGCACCCCCACGCGACCGACGACCCGGCCGAGGTCGGCCCGGTCGACTACGTCTTCCTGGGCCTGAAGGCCAACGCGTACGCGGCGTGCGGGCCGCTGATCGCGCCGCTGCTGCACGACACCACGGCCGTCGTGGCGGCCCAGAACGGCATCCCCTGGTGGTACTTCCACCGGCACGGCGGCCCGTACGACGGCCACCGGATCGAGAGCGTCGACCCGGACGGCGCGGTCAGTGCGGTGCTCGCGCCCGAACGGGCCGTCGGATGCGTGGTCTACGCGGCGACCGAGCTGGAAGGGCCCGGAGTCGTACGGCACTTGGAGGGCACGCGGTTCTCCATCGGCGAGCCCGACCGCAGCCGCTCGGCTCGCTGTCTGGCCTTCGCCGAGGCCATGCAGGCGGGCGGCCTGAAGTGCCCGGTCGAACCGGATCTGCGGGGCGACATCTGGGTCAAGCTGCTCGGCAACATCTCCTTCAACCCAATCAGCGCGCTGGCCCGCGCGACCATGCGGCAGATGTGCCTGCACGGCGGCACCCGCAGGGTCATCGAGATCATGATGACCGAGACGCTGGCGGTGGCGAACGCCCTGGGCTGCGAGGTCGGCGTCTCCATCGAGCGCCGTCTCGCGGGCGCCGAGCGGGTCGGCGACCACCGCACCTCCACGCTCCAGGACCTGGAGCGCGGGAAGCCGCTCGAACTCGACGTGCTGCTCGCGGCGGTCGTCGAGCTGGCGGAGATCACCGGCGTGGAGGTGCCCACCCTGCGCACCGTGCACGCCATCTCGGACCTGCTCGCGCTGAGGAGCGCCGCATGAGGAAGCGTGAACCGAAGACCTACACCCGACTCACCCACCCTCTCGTGCGGGACTCCCGCGACGAGCCCTTCCGGCAGGCGACCTGGGAGGAGGCGCTGGACCGGGCCGCCCGGGGCATCGAACGCAACCGCGGCGCCTTCGGCATGTTCTCCTGCGCCCGTGCCACCAACGAGATGAACTACGTGGCGCAGAAGTTCGCCCGGGTCGTCATGGGCACCAACAACGTCGACTCCTGCAACCGCACCTGCCACGCCCCGAGCGTGGCGGGCCTGTCGGCGGCGTTCGGCTCGGGCGGCGGGACGTCGTCGTACGAGGAGATCGAGCACACCGACGTCATCGTGATGTGGGGCTCCAACGCCCGCTTCGCGCACCCGATCTTCTTCCAGCACGTGCTGAAGGGCATCAGGAACGGGGCGCGGATGTACGCGGTCGATCCGCGCCGGACGTCGACCGCCGAGTGGGCCGAGAGCTGGCTCGGGCTGAACGTCGGCACGGACATCCCGATGGCGCACGCGATCGGCCGCGAGATCATCCACGCGGGGCTCGCGAACGAGGCGTTCATCGAGCGGGCGACGACCGGCTTCGAGGAGTACAAGGCGCTGGTCGAGCCGTGGACCCTGTCGCTCGCCGAGAAGGTGACGGGCGTGCCGGCCGCCGCGATCCGGGAGCTGGCGCACGCCTACGCCCGGGCCGAGCGCGCCCAGTTGTGCTGGACGCTCGGCATCACCGAGCACCACAACGGCACCGACAACGTCCGCGCCCTGATCAACCTGTCCCTGCTCACCGGGCACGTCGGCCGCTGGGGCTCGGGGCTGCAGCCGCTGCGCGGGCAGAACAACGTGCAGGGCGGCGGCGACATGGGCGCGATCCCCAACCGTCTGCCCGGCTTCCAGGACATCCTCGACCCGGACACCCGGCTGAAGTTCGAGTCGGCCTGGGACACCGTCATCCAGCCCCACTACGGCCTGAACCTCACCGAGATGTTCGAGGCGATGGAGGACGGCACCCTCAAGGCCGTCTACTGCATCGGCGAGAACCCGGCCCAGTCGGAGGCCGACAGCGAGCAGGCCGTGCGGCGGCTGAAGGCGCTCGACTTCCTGGTCGTGCAGGACATCTTCCTCACGAAGACGGCGGAGCTGGCGGACGTCGTCCTGCCCGCGACGGCCGGCTGGGCGGAGACCGAGGGCACCACCACCAACAGCGAGCGGCGCGTCCAGCGCGTCCGCAGGGCCGTCACCCCGCCCGGGGAGGCCCGCGAGGACATCGACATCATCTGCGACCTCGCGGCCCGCCTCGGCCACGACTGGAAGTACGCCGACGCCGAGACCGTGTGGAACGAACTGCGGTCGGTCTCGCCCGACCACTACGGCATGACGTACGAGCGCCTGGAGGAGCACCAGGGCATCCAGTGGCCCTGCCCGAGCACCGACGGACTCGAACCGACCTATCTGCACGGCCGGTTGTGGGACCCCGACCCCGCGAAGCGCGGGCGGCTCGCGCCGTTCGGGATCGTGCAGCACGACCCGCCCGTGGACCTCACCGACGAGCGGTACCCGGTCCGGCTCACCACCGGGCGGCGGCTCGACTCGTACAACACCGGTGTGCAGAGCGGCGGTTACGCCTCCCCGCTGCGGCGCGGCGAGTACATCGAGCTGAGCCCGGAGGACGCCGAGCGCTACGGGGTGGTCGTCGGCGAGGAGGTCCAGGTCACCTCGCGGCGCGGGTCGGTGACCGCACCGGTGTGGGTGGACCCGGCGCTGCGGCCCGGGCTCGCCTTCATGACCATGCACTTCCCCGACGAGGTGGACACCAACCAGCTGACGATCGAGGCGAACTGCCCGATCGCGGGGACGGCGGAGTTCAAGGCGTCGGCGATCCGGATCGAGAAGCTGCCCATCGCGACCATCGTGGGGTGACGCACCGTGGACCTGCACTTCGGCGACAGCAAACCGACGGACGAGGAACGGGCGGCCGTGGACGCCCTGCTCGGGCCCCCGGAGTCCTCCTGGGAGGGCGCCGACCGCGATGAGATGCGGGCTGCCGATCTGAGGTGGGCCCGTGGCGGACGTGAGGCCCGGGACCGCCGCGACCTGCTGCTGCCGGGGCTGCACGCCCTCAACGACCGGGTCGGCTGGATCAGCGACGGTGCCCTCGACTACCTGTGCCGGCGGCTGACGGTGCCGCCGGCGGAGGCGTACGGGGTCGCCACCTTCTACGCCATGTTCTCCGTCAAGCCGCGCCCGGCGACCGTGCTGCACGTGTGCACGGACCTGGCGTGCGCGGCGGCCGGGGCGCCGGAGCTGTGCGCGGGCATCGAGGAGCGGCTGGGCCTCGGCAGCGGGGTGAGCGTGCAGCGCAGTCCCTGTCTGGGGCTGTGCGAACGCGCCCCGGCCGCGCTCGCGATCAGGGCCGGGGACCCGGTCCGTACGGCGGTCTCGGCCCCGGCGACCGTCGCGGAGGCCGTCCTCGCCGCGAGCGCCCCCGACTCGGCGCCGGAGGAGCCCCCGGCCGCGCTGGCGGTGCCCCAGGCCGGCCAGGACGGCCTGGTGCTGCTGCGCCGCGTCGGCGTGGTCGACCCGGCGTCCCTGGACGACTACCGCGCCCACGGCGGCTACACGGCCCTGCGCCGGGCCTTCGAACTGGGACCGGCGGGGGTCATCCGCGAGGTCACCGACTCGGGTCTGGTCGGGCGCGGCGGGGCCGCCTTCCCCACCGGCCGCAAGTGGCAGGCCACGGCGTCCCAGCCGGACCGTCCGCACTACCTCGTCTGCAACGCCGACGAGTCCGAGCCGGGCACCTTCAAGGACCGCGTGCTCATGGAGGGCGACCCGTACGCGCTGGTCGAGGCGATGACGATCGCCGCGTACGCGACCGGCGCCCACCGCGGTTACCTGTATCTGCGCGGCGAGTACCCGCGCGCCCTGCACCGCCTGGAGCACGCGATCGGGCAGGCACGCGCGCGTGGGCTGCTCGGCGACGACGTCCTCGGCCAGGGCTACGCCTTCGACATCGAGATCCGGCGCGGCGCGGGCGCCTACATCTGCGGCGAGGAGACGGCCCTGTTCAACTCCATCGAGGGCTACCGGGGCGAGCCCCGCTCCAAGCCGCCGTTCCCCGTGGAGAAGGGCCTGTTCGGCAAGCCGACCGTCGAGAACAACGTGGAGACGCTGGTCAACGTCCTGCCGATCCTGACCATGGGCGCGCCGGCCTACGCGGCGATCGGGACCGGGCGCTCGACCGGGCCGAAGCTGTTCTGCGTGTCCGGGACCGTGGCGCGGCCCGGCATCTACGAGCTGCCGTTCGGCGCGACCCTCGGGGAGCTGCTCGCGCTCGCCGGGGTGCGGGACGGACTGCGGGCGGTGCTGCTCGGCGGCGCGGCCGGCGGTTTCGTCCGGGCCGACGAGCTGGACATCCCGCTCACCTTCGAGGGCACGCGGGAGGCCGGCACGACGCTGGGCTCCGGAGTCGTCATGGCCTTCGACGACACCGTGCCCCTCCCCCGGCTGCTGCTGCGCATCGCCGAGTTCTTCCGCGACGAGTCGTGCGGGCAGTGCGTGCCCTGCCGGGTCGGGACCGTGCGCCAGGAGGAGGCGCTGCACCGCATCGCGGAGCGCACGGGTGCCGCCGCCGCGGACGACATCGCCCTGCTCAGGGAGGTCGGCCGCGCGATGCGGGACGCCTCGATCTGCGGTCTCGGGCAGACCGCGTGGAACGCCGTGGAATCCGCCATCGACCGTCTGGGGGCGTACGAATGACCGTGACACCGCTGGGGATCCCGCGCCGGCTGCTGGAGTTCACCATCGACGGCGAACAGGCCCGGGTCCCCGAGGGCTCGACCATCCTCGACGCCTGCCGGGCGGCGGGCAAGGACATCCCGACCCTGTGCGAGGGCGACACCCTGCGGCCGAAGAACGCCTGCCGGGTCTGTGTCGTCGAGGTCGAGGGGTCCAGGACCCTCGTCCCGGCCTGCTCCCGCAAGGCCGAGCCGGGCATGGAGGTCCGCACGGACACCGAGCGGGCCCGGCACAGCCGGAAGATCGTCCTGGAACTCCTCGCGTCCTCCGTCGACCTGTCGACCACACCCCGGGTCGCCGAGTGGCTCAAGGAGTACGAGGCCAAGCCGGACCGCTTCGGCCCGGACGCGGCCCGGCTGAACGAGGAGCCGCGGGTCGACAACGAGCTGTACGTGCGCGACTACGACAAGTGCATCCTCTGCTACAAGTGCGTCGACGCCTGCGGCGACCAGTGGCAGAACACCTTCGCGATCTCGGTCGCCGGGCGCGGTTTCGACGCCCGGATCGCCGTGGAGCACGACGCGCCGCTGACCGACTCGGCGTGCGTGTACTGCGGCAACTGCATCGAGGTGTGCCCCACGGGCGCGCTGTCCTTCAAGTCGGAGTTCGACATGCGCGCGGCGGGTACCTGGGACGAGTCGCGGCAGACGGAGACGACGACGGTGTGCGCGTACTGCGGAGTGGGCTGCAACCTGACGCTGCACGTGCAGGACAATGAGATCGTGAAGGTCACCTCGCCGCACGACAACCCGGTGACCCACGGCAACCTCTGCATCAAGGGCCGCTTCGGCTACCAGCACGTACAGAACCGGGGCTGATCAGGACATGGGACGAGTCACGGAACGACGCAAGGTGCTCCGCATCCGGGACGGGGCGGTCTCCAGCCGCCCGGACACGCTCGTCGCCGAGGAACCCCTGGAGATCCGGCTGAACGGCAAGCCGCTGGCGATCACCATGCGCACCCCGGGCGACGACTTCGCGCTGGCGGCGGGCTTCCTGGTGAGCGAGGGCGTGCTGGGCGGGCAGCAGGACCTGCAGAACATCGTCTACTGCGCCGGCGCCACGGTCGACGGCTCGAACACGTACAACATCGTCGACGTGAAGACGGCCCCCGGCGTGGTGATCCCCGACATCACGCTGGAGCGCAACGTCTACACCACCTCCTCCTGCGGCCTGTGCGGCAAGGCGTCCCTGGACGCCGTGCGGACGACGGCCCGCTGGCCCATCGCCGACGCTCCCCCGGTCCGGGTCACGCCCGAGCTGCTGGCGAGCCTGCCCGACCGGCTGCGCGCCGCCCAGCGGGTCTTCGACCGGACGGGGGGCCTGCACGCGGCGGCCCTGTTCTCGGAGGAGGGCGAGCTGCTGGACGTCCGGGAGGACGTGGGACGGCACAACGCGGTCGACAAGCTGGTCGGCCGTGCCCTGCAGAACGGGGAGCTGCCGCTGTCGCGGGCGATCCTGCTCGTGTCGGGCCGGGCCTCCTTCGAGCTGGCGCAGAAGGCCGTGATGGCCGGCATCCCGGTCCTGGCGGCGGTGTCGGCGCCGTCGTCGCTGGCGGTGGACCTGGCCGCCGAGACGGGCCTGACGCTGGTGGGCTTCCTGCGGGGCAGCTCCATGAACGTGTACGCGGGTGAGGACCGCATCGCTCTGCGGGCCGCGGCCGCCCAGGGCTGAGCAGGTCCTTCCGCGACACGGCGGCGGGGCCCCGACCGGCGGGGAGCGCCCCCTGCGCCGCAGGGGCCCCGTCTCAGCCCACGATCATGCCTCAGTCGGCCGTGCCGGATATCCGCAGCAGCATCCCCGTGAACTGCTCGCGCTCGGCCGGTGTCAGCGGCGCGAGCAGTTCGTCGTTGGCGGCGCGGGCCGCCTTCTCGCAGCGCTTCAGCAGCCGGGCACCCCGCGCGGTGAGGGACACCGCGTTCTTGCGGCGGTCCTTCGGGTCCGGCTCGCGCACCACCAGACCGGCCGCCTGGAGGTCGTCGAGGATGCCGACCAGGTCCTTGGGGTCCAGCCGGATGCCGCGGCCGAGGTCGGCCTGGGCGACGGGCGCGAGGTCCCGGACGGCGGACAGCACCACGTGGTGCCACATCCGCATGTCCTCCTCGGCCAGCGCCTCGGCCACCAGGGCCCGGCCACGGGCGGCGGCGCGGCCGAGCAGCCAGCTGGGCAGGGAGCGGATCGCGGGGAGGGGGGCTTCCGACATGGCCGCAGCCTAACCAAGAAATCGTTGGTTCTCCCTATGATCGTCCTATACCGTTGGGTTCACCAACGAATCTGTTGGGACCACCAACGACCCCGGAGGTGCGATGCGCCGCGTCCGCTACGAATCCCGAGGCGGCCCCCTGTTCGTCGAGGAGGCACCGGTCCCCGAGCCCGGCCCCGGAGAGCTGCTCGTGCGCGCGGAGGCGATCGGCGTCACGCTCCCGGTGGTGCGCAAGGTCACCGAGGCGGCCGAGCCGGTCCCGCTCGGCGGCGAGATCGCCGGGGAGGTCGCGGCGGTCGGCGAGGGCGTGACCCGCTTCGGCACCGGCGACCGGGTGACCGGCCTCTGCTTCGGCCACGGCTACGCCGACTTCGCCCTGCTGCACGAGGCCATGGCCTCCCCCGTCCCGGCGGACGCCGGTGCCGTCGACGCCGTCGCCCTGGTCCGCAGCGGCCTGGTCGCCCTCGGCGCCCTGGAGGCGGCGCGCCCCGAGCCGGGCGAGACGGCCCTGGTCACGGCGGCGGCGAGCGGCGTCGGCCACCTGGCCGTGCAGCTGGCCCGGACCCGAGGCGCCGGACGCGTCGTGGGAGCCGTCTCCGACCCGGCCAAGGCCGGCTTCGTCCGCGGCCTCGGCGCCGACCACGTCGTCACGTACGGCGACGACAGCTGGGGCACGCCCGCCGACTACGCCCTGGACGCGGTCGGCGGTGACCTGCTCGCCCCGGTCCTCGCCGCACTCGCCCCGGAAGGGCGGCTCGTGGCGTACAGCTCGGGCGGCGGCACGATCGAGGCGTACGACCTGCTCGTGGGCACCAAGTCGGTGATCGGGTTCCAGATGGCCCGTGTCGCCCGCGGGAAGCCGGAGTTGTACGAGCTGTGGCGCGAGGAGCTGTGGCGGCTGTTCGCCGCGGGAGAGGTCGAGCCCGTCGTGCACGGGGAGTTCGCCCTGGAGGACGCGGCGAAGGCACACGCGGAGATCGAGGCGCGGTCCAACCTCGGAAAGGTCGTGCTGATCCCCTGACGCACGCTTCTTGTGGGGGGTCTGTGCAGCCAAGTACCGTCTGTGGCCCACACATTGGACGTGGGATGTCCGAATGACCGGATGTCTGCTCTCCCGTCCTGGTGGTCCAGCCGACAGACGCATGAAGGGCAGGTCGCACCATGCCGTCAAGTCTTCGCACCCGTCTGAGATCCACCCTCACGGCCGTCCTCGCCGCCGCGGCGCTCCTCGCGCCCACCGGCCCGGCCCATGCCCGGACGGCCGCGGCGTTACCGGAGTTCGAGCAGCAGGTCCTCTTCAAGGCCTCCCAGGACCCCGGTTACGCCTGCTTCCGCATCCCGGCGATCGTGCGGACCACCTCCGGCACGCTGCTCGCCTTCGCCGAGGGCCGCGTCCTCAACTGCGGCGACGCCGCCGACATCGACATCGTCCTCAAGCGTTCCACGGACGGCGGCCGCACCTGGGGCCCGCTCCAGGTCGTCAACGAGGGCGCCGGTGACACGCACGGCAACCCCGCGCCCCTCGTGGACCGCAGGACCGGCCGCATCCTGCTGGCCGAGACGTACAACACCGGCCGGACGGACGCCGGCAACTGCCGGATCCCCTGCGACCGCACCCCGCACCTGCAGTACAGCGACGACGACGGCCGCACCTGGTCCGCGCCGCGCGACCTGAGCGACCAGATCCTCCCCGACGACTGGAACTCCTGGTACGCGACGGGCCCCGTGCACGGCATCCAGCTGACCCGCGGCGAGCACGCCGGGCGGCTGGTCTTCGGCGTCAACACCGAGACCTGGGACGGCAGCCGGGTCTCCGCCAACCACGCGGCGCTCATCGTCAGCGACGACGGCGGCGACTCCTGGCGGGTCGGCGCCACGGACACCTGGCCCATAGCGCAGGACGGCACGTTCCGGCAGAAGCCGTCCGAGGTGACGCTCACCGAACGCGCCGACGGTGCCCTGCTCGTCAGCGGACGGGAGCAGGACGGCACCGACCTCGGTCACCGGGCCCAGACCTTCAGCCTGGACGGCGGCGACAGCTTCGCCACGCCCTTCCGCGCCCTCCCGGACCTCTACACCCCGCAGGTCCAGGGCGCCACGCTGCGCCTCGGTGACCGGATGCTGCTGTCCGCTCCGGCCGACCCCGACCGCCGCCGCACGATGATGGTCCACTCCTCCTACGACGGCGGGCGCACCTGGGAGAGCGTGGACCGGGGCACGGTCGTCACCACCGACTGGTCCGGCTACTCCGACATGGCGGCGGTCGACGGCAGGACAGTGGGCCTGCTGTACGAGGGCGGCGCGGTCGACGCCCGCGACGAGATCCGCTTCGCCCGCTTCACCGAGGACTGGCTGAAACCCCGCCGGGGCGCCGACCCGACCACCCGCGACGCCGCGGCGGGCGCCAAGCCCGCGGCCGTGCTCGGCGGTGCCGGGCGGACGGCCGGTGTGCGGGGCAGCGCGATGTCCTTCGACGGCACGGACGACGCGGTACGTCTGCCGTACCGGTCCCGGCTCCCGCTGGGCGAGGGGGACTTCACGGCGTCGCTGTTCTTCCGGTACACCGCCACGACCGGCGAGCAGCCGCTGCTGTGGATGGGCGGCATCGGCAGCACCCAGCCGCAGATCTGGCTGCGCGGGGAGCCGGCGAGCGACCGGGTCCGGGCGCTGATCACCACCCGGTCGGGCGCGACGACCGTCCGGAACGCCTCGGTGTCGACCGCCGGCGCCCACAACGACGGCCGCTGGCACCACCTCGCGCTGCGCCGCGGCGGCGGGACACTGACGCTGTTCCTCGACGGCAAGGCGCTCACCACCGCGGACGTGCCGGGCTCGGTCAGCCGCAACTCCCCGTTCGGCGTGCACATCGGCCAGCGCATGGACAGCAGGGCCCACTTCACCGGGGCGATCGACGACGTCCGGGTCTGGAACCGGGCCCTGTCCGACCGGGAGTTGGCCTCCGGCGCGTCGGGGGCGGCCGCCAAGGGCACGGTGCTGTGGCTGCCCATGGACCAGGTGAGCGGCAGCAACTAACGTCACGGAACGTGCCCGACGACGCATCCGCAGCACGAGCACGACAGCGCACGGGAACCGGGATCGGCCTGCTGCTGGTCCTGGTTCTCGCAGCCGCGCTGCTCATCGCCCTGCCGGACGACGACAGTCCGGACGGCGACGGCGCCTGCGCGGCCCGCACGGTCGGCTCCTGGCGGGCGGACGACGGCCTCACCGCCGAGTTCGCCCGCTACGGCGACGACGCGTCCCGCGACGACGACTGGACCGGCGGCGACGGCACCCACTCGCTCCGGCTGCCGGACGGCCGCGTGCTGTGGCTGTTCTCGGACACCTACCTGGGCCGGGTGCACCGCCCGCCCAACCCGCACGGCGAGTCCTACGCCTGGCGGGACACCACCGCTCCGCTGGTGCGCAACTCGGCCGTGCTGATGCACGACGGGCGGCTGCAATCCACGCTGCCCGCCCCGCTCTTCGCCGACCCGGCGCCCGACCAGTGGCGCTGGCCGGTCGCCGCCCGCGTCGAACCCCGCTCCCCCGGCTCCTCGGAGCAGGTCGTGCGGGTGCTGCTGTGGGTCCGCACGGCGGGCCCGTCCCCCTGGATCTACGGCGTGCCCACCGCCACCGAGGTCGCCACGCTGTCCCTGCCGGAGCTGCGCCTGGAGTCGATCGTCAAGGTGCTCGACCAGCAGCTGGTCCCCGACCCGTCCCGGCGCGTGCTGTTCGGCACCACACTGGTCGAGGAGGACGGCTGGACGTACGTCTACGGCGGCGACGACGGCCAGGCCGCCTCCCGCCCGGCCTCGCACGCCTACGTGGCGCGGGTGCCGGAGGGCGGGCTCGCGGATCCGGCGGCCTGGCGGTACTGGACCGGCTCGGCGTGGGTGCCCGGCGCCCGGCCCCGCCCGGTGCTCGGGGACGGGCAGCGCAAGGGGGTGGGCAGCGCGTTCTCGGTCGTGCGGGACGCCGGGACGTACGTGCTGTTCACGATGGCCACGGGCACGAAGGGCCTGACCACCGTGGCGTCCTACTGGGCCTGCTCACCGGAAGGGCCGTGGCACGGGCCGGCGAAGGAGTTCAGCCCGTCGCTGCCCGAGGGCCAGGTGGCCGCCTACAACCCGCAGACGCATCCCGTGCTGAGCGGCGACGGGCGTCTGGTGCTGAGCTACGACGTCAACTGGCTGGAGACGACGGGCGCCGCCGCCCAGCTCAGCCGGAACGTGTCCCTGTACCGACCGCGGTTCGTGACGGTGCGGCTGGCTCCCGCGGGGTGACGTCGGCCACCGGGTCCTGCGCCCGCCGCTTGGCGATCACCGCGCACACGATCAGCTGCATCTGGTGGAAGAGCATCAGCGGCAGCACGGCGAGGGCCGCCTGCGGGCCGAACAGCACGCTGGCCATGGGCAGTCCGGAGGCGAGGGACTTCTTCGAGCCCGCGAACTGCAGGGCGATCCGGTCCTCCCGGCCGAAGCGCAGCGCCTTGCCGCCGTACCAGGTCAGCAGGAGCATCACGGCGAGGATCACCGCCTCCACGGCGAACAGCCCGCCGAGCCGCGCGGGGCTGACCTGGTGCCAGATGCCCTGGACCATGCCCTCGCTGAACGCCGTGTAGACGACCAGGAGGATCGAGCCGCGGTCCACGAGGCCGAGGACCTTCTTGTGGCGGGTGACGAAGCCGCCGATCCAGCGGCGCAGCAGCTGTCCGGCGAGGAACGGCACGAGCAGTTGCAGCACGATCTCCAGCAGCGAGTCGGCGGAGAACCCGCCGCTGCTGCCGAGGAGGGAGGCCGCGAGCAGCGGGGTGGCGATGATGCCGACGAGGGAGGAGAAGGAGCCCGCGCAGATCGCCGCGGGCACGTTGCCGCGGGCCATCGAGGTGAAGGCGATCGACGACTGCACGGTCGACGGGACGAGCGTGAGGAAGAGCAGGCCCTGGTAGAGGGGGTGGGTCAGGATCACCGGAACGAGCCCGCGCGCCGCGAGACCGAGCAGCGGGAAGAGCACGAAGGTGCAGGCCAGGACCGTGACGTGGAGCCGCCAGTGGCGCAGGCCGTCCAGCGCCTCACGGGTGGAGAGCCGGGCCCCGTAGAGGAAGAACAGGAAGGCGATCGCGGCCGTGGAGGCGCCGGAGGAGACATCGGCGGCCGTCCCGCGCGCCGGGATCAGTGCGGCGAGCCCCACCGTCCCGAGGAGAAGCAGGATGTAGGGGTCGATCGGCAGCCGGCTCGGCCAGCGCAGGCGTTTCACGGTGCTCCACTTGCTTGGTGCTTCGTTCGGTCGCGGGGCCGGGACGGCCCCCTTCCATCCTGCTCCCCCGCCCGGCGATCGGGAATCCCGTATACCGCTCTCACTGCTATCACGTATCGCGATAGCCTTGAGGTATGTACGACCCCTCCCATCTGCGCACGTTCCTGTCGGTGGCGCAGACGTTGAGCTTCACGCAGGCCGCGCGGCGGCTCGGGCTGCGGCAGTCGACGGTCAGCCAGCACGTGCGACGGCTGGAGGACGCGACCGGGCGGACGCTGTTCAGCCGGGACACGCACTCGGTGGAGCTGACCGAGGACGGCGAGGCCATGCTCGGGTTCGCGCGGCGCATCCTGGAGGTGCACGAGCAGGCGGCGGCGTTCTTCACGGGCACCCGGCTGCGCGGCCGGCTGCGCTTCGGCGCCTCGGAGGACTTCGTGCTGACCCGGCTGCCGGAGATCCTGGAGGGCTTCCGGCACGAGCACCCGGAGGTCGACCTGGAGCTGACGGTCGAGCTGTCGGGCACGCTGCACGAGATGCTGGCGGCCGGGAAGCTGGACCTCGTGCTGGCCAAGCGGCGGCCCGAGGACCCCCGCGGCGAGCTGGTCCGGCACGACCGGCTGGTGTGGATCGGCGCCGAGCGTCTCCGCCTCGACCCCGACCGCCCGGTGCCGCTCATCGTCTACCCGCCGCCGGGCATCACCCGCGCGCTGGCCCTGGAGGCGCTGGAGCGGCAGGGCCGGGAGTGGCGCGTGGTGTGCACGAGCGGCAGCCTCAACGGACTGGTCGCGGCGGCCCGGGCGGGCCTCGGGGTGATGGCCCACTCCCGCGGCCTCATCCCGCCGGGCCTGGTCCGGGTCCCGGACCGGGCGGGCCTGCCGGAGCTGGGGCAGGTCGACTTCGTCGTGGTGCACGGCCGGCGCCGTCCCTCCGCCCAGGGCGCCGCGGACGCCCTGGCAGCGGCACTCCTGGCCGGCGGTGACCGGCTGCACCGCAGCGGCCGCAAGGGCCTGTGACAAACCGGAGTGACGGAATCCGCGGCTGCCACGCTGAGAGAGGTGACCCCGCTTCGGGGCGTGACGCGCGACTGCCGGAGTCGTACAGATTCGGTGGAGATTACGGCACCGAAACTTACTCAACCGTCAGGATTCTGTCCGACCCTTCCCCATGTGAGTGCATTTTCCCTCGCTGACCAGCGCGGACGAGAGCGTTGCGCACCGAGGGCCCCCCTCCCGCGCACTGGTTGCTTGGGGTAGCTTTCACGGCGCTGTGCGGAGCGTCACTCAACCGAAGCGCTGAGGAGCGGGGAGCGGGGTTTGCGCGAGTTTTCCAACCCTCCGTTGGCGTTGGCACCTCCGGTGGGCGGACTGGCCGACGTGGTCTTCCAGCATGCCCAGGAGGACCCGCTGCACATCGCGCTGGGCCGCAAGGACGACTCCGGCCAGTGGCGGGACGTCACCAGCGCCGAGTTCCGCGACGAGGTCCTCGCACTGGCCAAGGGCCTGCTGGCGAGCGGCATCCGGTTCGGCGACCGGGTCGCCATCATGTCCCGCACCCGCTACGAGTGGACCCTGTTCGACTACGCCCTGTGGACGATCGGCGCCCAGGTGGTGCCGGTCTACCCGACCTCCTCGGCCGAGCAGTGCTTCTGGATGCTGTACGACGCCGAGGTGACGGCCGCGGTCGTGGAGCACGAGGACCACGCGATGACGATCGCCACCGTCATCGACCGGCTGCCGCAGCTGCGCAGCCTGTGGCAGCTGGACTCCGGCGCCGTCCACGAGCTGTACGACGCGGGCGCGCACCTCGACGACGAGGTGGTGCACCGCCACCGGCAGGCCGTCACGCCCGACTCCGTCGCCACGATCATCTACACCTCGGGCACCACCGGCCGCCCCAAGGGCTGCGTCATCACGCACGGCAACCTCATGTTCGAGGCGGACACCGTCATCGAGCGCTGGGAGCCGGTGTTCCACTCCAAGCGGGGCGACGAGGCGGCCACCCTGCTGTTCCTGCCGCTCGCCCACGTCTTCGGGCGGATGGTGCAGGTCGCCGGGATCCGCGGCAAGGTGAAGTTCGGCCACCAGCCGCAGCTGAACGCGGCGGCCCTGCTGCCGGATCTGGCCGCGTTCAAGCCGACGTTCTTCCTGGCCGTGCCGTACATCTTCGAAAAGGTGTTCAACGCGGCCCGCCGCAAGGCCGAGAAGGAGGGCCGCTCCGGCCCCTTCGAGAAGGCCGTCGACATCGCCATCAGGTACGCGGACGCGCTGGAGGCCAAGGCCTGGGGCACCGGCCCCGGCCCGTCCGCCGGACTGCGCATGCAGCACCAGTTGTTCGACAAGCTCGTCTACTCCAAGATCCGCGCCGCGATGGGCGGCCGCATCAAGCACGCCATGTCCGGCGGCTCGGCGATGGACCGGCGGCTCGGGCTGTTCTTCGCCGGGGCGGGCGTGCACATCTACGAGGGCTACGGCCTGACCGAGTGCACCGCCGCCGCCACCGCCAACCCGCCCGGACGCACCCGTTTCGGCACGGTGGGACAGCCCATCCCGGGCATGACCGTGCACATCGCGGACGACGGCGAGATCTGGCTGCACGGCGAGAACGTCTTCCAGGGCTACCTCAACAACCCCAAGGCCACGGACGAGACCCTGCACGACGGCTGGCTGGCCACCGGCGACCTCGGCTCGCTCGACGAGGACGGCTACCTCACCATCACCGGCCGCAAGAAGGAGATCCTGGTCACATCCGGCGGCAAGAGCGTCTCGCCCGGTGTGCTGGAGGAACGCGTCCGGGACCACCCGCTGGTCAACCAGTGCATCGTCGTCGGCAACGACCGCCCGTACATCGCGGCCCTGGTGACGCTCGACCAGGAGGCCGTGGAGCACTGGCTGACGATGCGCAACAAGCCGCCGATGTCCCCGGCGCAGCTGGTGCGCGACGCGGATCTGGAGACGGAGGTGCGCCGGGCGGTGGTCGCCGCGAACACCCTCGTCTCGCAGGCCGAGTCGATCCGCACCTTCCGCATCCTGGCCCAGCCGTTCACGGAGGAGCACGGGTTGCTGACGCCGTCGCTGAAGCTGAAGCGGAAGGCGATCGAAAAGGCGTACGAGAACGAGGTCGAGGCGCTGTACCGGGCGTGACATCCGCCCCGCGGGGCAGGTGTCGCTTGTGAATTCTCCCGTCAGGAATGCATCACGGCTCGTGATCGTTGACGATGGGAGGACACCCTGACCACAAACCGAAGGATCGAGAGCTCGTGAGCAAGGTCCCCCCGATCATCCTGAACAACGGCGTCGAGATGCCCCAGCTGGGCTTCGGGGTCTGGCAGGTGCCGGACGACGAGGCGGAGTCGGCGGTCGCGACGGCGCTGGAGGCCGGGTACCGCAGCATCGACACCGCGGCGATCTACGGCAACGAGGAGGGCACCGGAAAGGCCATCGCCGCCTCCGGCCTCCCCCGCGAGGAGCTCTTCGTCACCACGAAGCTGTGGAACGCCGACCAGGGGTACGACTCCACGCTGCGCGCCTTCGACACGTCGCTGGAGAAGCTCGGCCTGGACTTCGTCGACCTGTACCTGATCCACTGGCCGATGCCCGACAAGGGCACCTACGTGGACACGTACAAGGCGTTCGAGAAGCTGCACGCCGACGGCCGGATCCGTGCCATCGGCGTCTCCAACTTCCTGCCCGAGCACCTGGAGAAGCTGATCGGCGAGACGTCGGTCATCCCGGCGGTGAACCAGATCGAGCTGCACCCCCACCTGCAGCAGCACGCCGCCCGTGAGTACCACGCTGAGCAGGGCATCGCCACGGAGGCCTGGTCGCCGCTCGGCCAGGGCAAGGGCCTGCTGGAGGTCCCGGCGATCGTGGCCATCGCCCGGAAGCACAACCGCACCCCGGCCCAGGTCGTGCTGCGCTGGCACATCCAGCTGGGCAACGTGGTGATCCCGAAGTCCGTGACGCCGGCGCGGATCAAGGAGAACATCGAGGTCTTCGACTTCAGCCTGGACACCGAGGACCTGGCGGCGATCAGCGCCCTCAACGAGGACCGCCGCCTCGGCCCGGACCCGGCGACCTTCAACGGCTCCTGAGCCGCACCGGCGGCGCCCCGGTTCCGATGCCCGCTGAGCGGCCGGGACCGGGGCGCTGTCGTGTCCGCCCGGTCAGACCGGCTGCCCCACCGGCCGTACGACCACGGTGTTCACGTCGACCCCGGCCGGCTGGCGCATCGCCCAGACGATCGAGTCGGCGATCTGGCCGGGCGTGAGGAGGTGGCCGGGCGGGAGACTGCCGTAGGAGTCCCAGAAGGGGGTCTCCGTCCGGCCGGGGGCGATCAGGGTGACGCCCACGCCCCACTCGGTGACCTGCCGCCGGGTGTTCTCGGCGAGTCCGGTCACCGCCCACTTCGTGGCTCCGTAGAGGTTGCCGGGCCCGTGCACGAACCCGGCGACGCTCCCGACGAGCACGATCCGGCCGCGCGTCTCCTTCAGGGCGTCGATCGACGCCCGGATCAGCAGGGCCGGGCCGAGGACGTTGGTCAGCACCATGTCGGTCCAGCCGGCCGGGTCGCCCTCCGCGACCGTGTCGTGGGTGGCGAAGCCGGCGTTGGCGACGACCGTGTCCAGTCGGCCGAAGGCCTTGAGGGTGGTGTCGACCGCCGACCGGACGTCGTCGTGGACGGCGGTGTCACCGGTGATCGTCAGCAGCTCGGCGGGCCGCCCCAGCTCCTCCGCGAAGGCGCGCAGCCGCTCCTCCCCCCGCCCGGTGACGGCGACCCGGTACCCGGCGTCCAGCAACTGCCGTGCGACGGCGGCGCCGATGCCGGTGCCGCCGCCGGTGATGAGCGCGACCCGAGACTCGGACATGGATTCCCCCTGTGATGCGGTCGGATGTGCGATGCCGGGGAGTCCATCAGTTGAAGCGCTCTCGAAGTCAAGGGCCCGCCTCAGACCGCCCGGACCGCCGTGTGCACGGTGTGCGCCTCCAGGACGAACACGTCCGGGCGGCGGTGCAGGCCCGCCTCGTCGTCGGGGTCGAGGAGGCGGTCGAGGGTCGCCAGGTCCTCGGCGTCGAGGCCGTCCGTGATCCTCTCCCGCAGGTGCGACAGGGACGCGATCACATAGGCGCGCGCCCGCTCGGAGGCGGGTGCGGGCAGGTCCAGGAGGAACGTGTGCGTCCTGGTGTGCTTCAGGCCCGCGGCGGCCAGCAGGGCCGGCCAGTCCTCCGTCACCGCGACATGGCCCGGCAGGTCGGTGCGCATCTGGGTGAACCACTCCGCCTCCACCGCGTCGATGCGCGCCTGGAGGCCGGGCCGGCCGATGCCGATGTCGCGCGGCAGGAACCGCGGGGGCAGACCGCCCTCCATGAGGGCCAGGGTGCCGCCGGGCGCGAGCCGTGCCGCGAAGGCGGCGAGCGCGGCCCGCTGGTCGCCGAGGTGGTGCAGGCTGCGGCTCGCCCAGAGCAGGTCGGCGGGGTAGTCCAATTCGTCGAGCACGTCGGGGAGTTCACCGGCGATCGTGCTGAAGCGGTCGGCCACGCCCTGCCGCTCGGCCCGCGCTCTGGCCCGTTCCAGCAGCGGCGCGGAGCCGTCCACCGCCACGATCCGCGCGCCCGGGAACGTCTCGGCGAACAGGCAGGACACGACGCCCGGCCCGCTGCCCGCGTCGACGATCAGCCCCGGCTCGGTGACCTCCTGCGCCAGCCAGCCCAGGGCGCGCTCGTACAGGGACGAGAACAGCTCCGCCGAGGACTCCAGCATCGGGCCCATCTCGGCCCAGTCGATGTCCGTGTGGTCGTGGTGGTGACCCTGCCCCTGCCTCTGACCGTGCCCGGGCCCGTGGCCGTGCCCGGGCCCGTGGCCGTGCCCGTGGGCCCCGTGGTCGTGCTTCTGCTCGTGGTGGTCGTGCGCCATGGTGGTCAGCCTCTCGCTCGGATGCCGTCAGCCTGCGCCGACGCACCGCGAGAAGGCCACCGCTGTTGCCGCTCCCGCAAAATCCGCGCACCGATCCGCCGGGGCCGAAGCCCCGGCGGACCCGTGGGGACGGGACGTCAGCCGGTCACGACAGCGGCGGGTAGGCGTTCTGCATCAGCTGCCGGAACTGGGCGGAGAACCAGTGCCCGGAGATCGGCGCGTCCGGCAGGGCACCCGACATGTTGTAGTTGTTGCGGGCGTTGCCCGTGTACGTCGGGTCGCACATCCGGTCGAAGCCCTTGCCCTCGTCGTTCGGGATCTGCTTGCTCGCCCCGTCGGACTCGCCCGGCGGCTTCATCCAGACGTAGGCGTCGATCCCGGTGGCCGGGTTGGCCCGCGGGCGCTCGCCGAGCCCGGCTCCGGACTGGTTGCACCAGTTGCCGACGTGGAGGCGCCGGTCGTAGCGGCCGCCGTCGACGTAGGTGTCGACGGAGGTCTGCGCGCCGGGGCCGGCGGGCCGGGCGGTGCCGCCCCAGCCGTTGCGGGAGGTGTCGATCAGCATGCCGATGCCGGACGGGAAGCCGACCGAGACCAGCTGGTTGCGGAAGGCCTGGGCGAAGGACTGCTCGTCGACGTAGCGGTTCCAGTCGACCCACTTCGACTCGCGGACGGACTTGCCGCCCACGTTGTCGCTGATGGAGAAGTTGTTCTCCTTCAGGGCGCTGTAGTTCGCCGTGTTGGTGATGAAGCCGTGGACGTCGTTGACGGTCGCGCCCTCGGCGGACGCCGCCTCCTTGAACAGGGACGCGGAGGGACCGAAGTTGTCGTCCCAGCCGATCCAGCCGTGGTGCCCGGCGTCGACGTAGTTGTAGACGTTCGGCACGTCACCGAGCTTGTTCAGGGCGTAGCCGACGCCCTTGACGTAGTTGCCGTTGGCCTTCATGACGTCGCACTGCGGGGTGGCCGTCGGGCGGCTGCCGGTGTTGGTGACGAGGTTCGGCAGCGAGTCGATCTCGACGGTGGTGACGATCCGCAGCGAGGCGTACTTCGGGTCCGCGAGGATCGCCTTGATCGGGTCGATGTACTCGGTCTTGTAGCGGCCGATCTCGTCGGCCTTCAGCTCGCCGTTGGAGGCGAGGGCGGAGCAGTCGCGGCCGGGCAGGTTGTAGATGACGAGCTGGACGACGAGCTCGCCGGAGCCCTTCTGGCGCAGCGCCTCGTCGAGGTGGGCGCGCAGGCCCATCTTGCCGCCGGCTCCGTTGATCGCCGCGATGCGGTCCAGCCACACGCCGGTCGGCTGGTTGGCGATGCGGCTGCCGCCGGGCTCGGCGGCGGCGTTCGCGGACCACTCCGGGTTCACGTAGACCTTGGCACCGCTGTAGGGGTTGTCGACCCGGTTGGCGGGGCCGCCGGGGCCGGGCGGATCCGTCGGGCCGGTGCTGCCGTCGTCGACGTTGCAGGTCACGCCGTCGAGGGTGAAGGTGGCCGGGATCGCGTTGCTGCCGCTGTGACTGCCCTGGAAGCCGAAGCTGACCGAAGCGCCGGTCGCGAGCTGGGCGTTGTAGCTCTCGTTGGCCGCGGTGACGGCGGTACCACTCTGGCTGATCTTGGCGTTCCAGCCGCTGGTGACCTTCTGGTCGCCCGCGTAGGACCACTTCAGCGACCAGGAGGACTTGGCGGCGCTGTTGTTGGTGAGGGTCACGGCGGCGGTGAAGCCGGTGCTCCACTGGTTCTGGATCTTGTAGTCGACGGTGCAGGGGACGGCGGCCGTGCCCGCACCGCCCGGGTCGGCGGCGAATGCGGTGCCGGTGACCCCGGCGACCAGGGCCATGGCGGCCAGTAACGCTGTTCTCGTACGGCTCATGAGTGCGGGTTTCCCTTTCGGTGGTGGGGGTCAGCCGTTCAGGGCGCGCTCCGACAAGGACATGAGGAACCCGGCACCGGCACTCGCGCAGCCGGGGACGACCGCGAAGGCGGCGGCTAAAAGTACTGAACGCGAGGGGTGTCGCATGAGCGACTCCTTGCAGGTCGGGCCCGTCGGTGCGGACGCGTCGACTGATGGAATCGCTCCCACTGGTGTCAAGGAAGGTAGCGCCAAGTGTCGGCAAAGAACAGGGGAGTCACTGACTTTCGCTCAACACACGGCGTCGAATCTTTTCGACTCTTCAAGGACCTTGACCGATACCAGACCCGTCCTCACTATGGGAGCGCTCCCACTGGTTCAAGCCTTGACTTCTCCGAGCCGCAAGGAGGAACCAGCACCATGCATCCCCCACCCCGGAGACGGAGAGCAGTGCGGCGCCTGTGGACCGCCGCGCTCGCAGCTCTCGCGCTTCCGTTGACGATGCTCTCCTCAGGGACCACTCCCGCGCAGGCGGCGGCACTCCAGTGCAGTGTCGACTACAAGACGAACGACTGGGGTTCCGGTTTCACGGTGGACCTGACCCTCACCAACCGCGGCACGGACGTCATCGACGGCTGGACGCTGACGTACGCCTACGCCGGCAACCAGAAGCTGGGCAACGGCTGGAACGGCACCTGGTCGCAGTCCGGCCAGAACATCACCGTGAAGAACGCCGCCCACAACGCCCGGGTCGCCGCGGGCGCCGCCGTCTCCACCGGCGCCCAGTTCTCCTACAGCGGCAGCAACGCCGCGCCGACGTCCTTCGCGGTCAACGGCACTCCCTGCACCGGGGCGCACCAGCCGCCGATCGCCGTGCTGACCAGCCCGGCCGCCGGCGCCGTCTACACCCAGGGCGAGGCGGTGCCGCTGGCGGCCACCGCGGCCGCCGCGGACAACGCCACGATCAGCAAGGTGGAGTTCTACGACGACACCCGGCTGCTGGGCACGGACACGAGCGCGCCCTACTCGCTCTCCGTCTCCAACCTGGCCGTGGGCGGTCACTCGTTGGTGGCGAAGGCGTACGACAGCATGGGCGCCTCGGCGGACTCCACCCCGGTCGGCATCACGGTCGCCGCCGGACCCACCGTCGTGGCCTCGCCGCTCCAACTGGGCGTGCAGTCGGGCAAGTCGGGCACGTACGAGGTGAAGCTGTCCAAGCAGCCCGCGTCCAACGTGACGGTGACCTCGGCCCGCGCGAGCGGCAACGCCAACCTGTCGGTCACGGCCGGCGCCTCGCTCACCTTCACCCCGCAGAACTGGAACACCGCGCAGAAGGTGACCGTCACCGCCGCCTCGACGGGCACCGGTTCGGCCGTCTTCGAGTCGACGGCCGCGGGTCACGCCAAGGCCGCGGTCACCGTGACGCAGCTGGCGGCGGCCAAGACGTACGACGCCCGCTTCCTGGAGCTCTACGGGAAGATCACCAACCCGGCGAACGGCTACTTCTCCCCCGAGGGCATCCCGTACCACTCGGTCGAGACGCTGATCGTCGAGGCGCCGGACCACGGCCACGAGACCACGTCGGAGGCGTACAGCTACCTCCTGTGGCTCCAGGCCATGTACGGCAAGGTGACGGGCGACTGGTCGAAGTTCAACGGCGCGTGGGATCTCATGGAGAAGTACATGATCCCCACCAAGGCCGACCAGCCGACCAACTCCTTCTACAACCCGTCCAAGCCGGCGACGTACGCGCCCGAGCTGGACACGCCGAACGAGTACCCGGCCAAGCTCGACACCGGTGTCTCGGTCGGCACGGACCCGATCGCGGCCGAGCTGAAGTCGGCGTACGGCACGGACGACGTGTACGGCATGCACTGGCTGCAGGACGTCGACAACGTGTACGGCTACGGCAACGCGCCCGGCAAGTGCGAGGCGGGCCCGTCGGACACCGGCCCGTCGTACATCAACACCTTCCAGCGCGGCGCGCAGGAGTCGGTGTGGGAGACGGTGCCGCAGCCGACCTGCGACGCCTTCAAGTACGGCGGCAAGAACGGCTACCTGGACCTGTTCACCGGTGACGCCTCCTACGCGAAGCAGTGGAAGTTCACCAACGCGCCGGACGCCGACGCGCGGGCGGTGCAGGCGGCCTACTGGGCGGACCTGTGGGCGAAGGAGCAGGGCAAGGGCGGGCAGGTCTCCGCGACGGTCGCCAAGGCGGCCAAGATGGGTGACTACCTGCGCTACTCGATGTTCGACAAGTACTTCAAGAAGGTCGGCAACTGCGTCGGTCCCTCGACCTGCCCGGCGGGCACCGGCAAGGACGCCTCGTTCTACCTGATGTCCTGGTACTACGCCTGGGGCGGCGCCACCGACACCAACGCCGGCTGGGCCTGGCGCATCGGCTCCAGCCACGCCCACGGCGGCTACCAGAACCCGCTGGCCGCGTACGCGCTGGCCAACTACCCGCCGCTGAAGCCGAAGTCGGCGACGGGCGCGGCGGACTGGGCCAAGTCGATGGACCGGCAGCTGGAGTTCTACCGCTGGCTGCAGTCGAACGAGGGCGCCATCGCCGGTGGTGCGACCAACAGCTGGGCGGGCCGGTACGCCACCCCGCCTTCGGGCAAGTCGACGTTCTACGGCATGTACTACGACGAGAAGCCCGTGTACCACGACCCGCCGTCCAACCAGTGGTTCGGCTTCCAGGCGTGGTCCATGGAGCGGGTCGCCGAGCTGTACCAGCAGACGGGCAACGCACAGGCCAAGGCCGTCCTGGACAAGTGGGTCGACTGGGCGCTGTCCAAGACCACCTTCAACCCCGACGGCACGTTCCGCATCCCGTCGACGCTGCAGTGGTCGGGCCAGCCCGACACCTGGAACGCGTCGAACCCCGGCTCCAACAGCGGGCTGCACGTCACCGTCGCCGACTACACCAACGACGTCGGTGTGGCGGCCGCGTACGCCAAGACGCTGACGTACTACGCGGACCGCTCCGGTGACACGGAGGCCGCGGCGGCGGCGAAGAAGCTGCTGGACGGGATGTGGGCGAACCACCAGACCGATCTCGGCATCGCCGTTCCGGAGAACCGGGCCGACTACAACCGGTTCGACGACCCGGTGTACATCCCGAATGGGTGGACGGGCACGATGCCGAACGGTGACGCGATCAACTCGTCGTCGACGTTCGACTCGATCCGCTCCTTCTACGAGGACGACCCCGCGTGGTCGAAGATCGAGAGTTATCTCGCGGGTGGGGCCGTCCCGTCGTTCACGTACCACCGGTTCTGGGCCCAGGCGGACATCGCACTGGCCATGGGCTCGTACGCGGAGCTTCTCGAATAGCCCCCGCCGGGCGCTCCGCGGGTTGGGCCGTGGTGATCTGCGGGCCGTATGTGGCTGGTCGCGCCCGCGCGGCGGAGCCGCATGACGATGCAGCCCCGCGCCCCGAAGCAGCGTCCGAAGCTCCGCGTACCCGGCCCTGCACCTGACGCGGGGCCATGGCCGGGCGGCTCCACCCGCACTGGGGCCGCCCGGCTCTCGCACGTTCCCCCTCCCACGGAAGGAACCCCACCGTGCGAAGAACCCGTGTCCTCACGGCCGTGCTGGCGCTCGCGGCCGGGCTGCTGTCGGGCGCGCCCAGTGCCCTGGCCGCCGACCCGCCGACGCCGAAACTCGCCGCCGACACCTACACCTGGAAGAACGCCCGGATCGACGGGGGCGGCTTCGTCCCCGGGATCGTCTTCAACCGGTCCGAGAAGAACCTGGCCTACGCCCGCACCGACATCGGCGGTGCCTACCGCTGGCAGGAGTCCTCGAAGACCTGGACGCCGCTGCTGGACTCGGTCGGCTGGGACGACTGGGGGCACACGGGGGTCGTCAGCATCGCCTCCGACTCCGTCGATCCGAACCGGGTCTACGCGGCGGTCGGGACCTACACCAACAGCTGGGACCCGAAGAACGGCGCGATCATGCGCTCCGCCAACCGCGGGGCGACCTGGCAGAAGACGAACCTGCCGTTCAAGCTGGGCGGCAACATGCCGGGGCGGGGCATGGGCGAGCGGCTGGCCGTCGACCCGAACCGCAACAGCGTGCTGTACCTGGGCGCGCCCAGCGGCAAGGGGCTGTGGCGCTCCACGGACTCGGGCGTCACCTGGTCGCAGGTGGCGAACTTCCCGAACGCCGGCAACTACGCGCAGGACCCGAGCGACACCTCCGGCTACGCCTCCGACAACCAAGGGATCGTCTGGGTCACCTTCGACGAGTCCACGGGCACGGCCGGGAACGCCACGAAGACGATCTACGTCGGGGTCGCCGACCAGGACAACGCGGTGTACCGGTCGACGGACGCGGGCGCGACCTGGCAGCGGCTGGCCGGGCAGCCGACCGGGCACCTCGCGCACAAGGGCGTGCTCGACGCGAAGAACGGCTATCTGTACCTCGCGTACAGCGACAAGGGCGGCCCCTACGACGGCGGCAAGGGCCGGTTGTGGCGGTACGCGACGGCGACGGGGACCTGGACGAACATCAGCCCCGTGGCGGAGGCCGACACGTTCTACGGCTTCAGCGGGCTGACCGTGGACCGGCAGAAGCCGGGCACGGTGATGGCGACCGCGTACAGCGCCTGGTGGCCGGACACGCAGATCTTCCGCTCCACGGACAGCGGCGCGACCTGGACCAAGGCCTGGGACTACACGTCGTACCCCAACCGCGAGAACCGCTACACGATGGACGTGTCGTCGTCGCCCTGGCTGACCTGGGGCGCGAACCCGCAACCGCCCGAGCAGACGCCGAAACTGGGCTGGATGACCGAGGCGCTGGAGATCGACCCGTTCAACTCCCACCGCATGATGTACGGGACGGGCGCGACGATCTACGGCACGGAGAACCTCGGGAACTGGGACAGCGGAGGCAAGTTCACCATCAAGCCGATGGTGCAGGGCCTGGAGGAGACGGCGGTCAACGACCTCGCCTCTCCCCCGTCGGGCGCCCCGCTGCTGAGCGCGCTGGGGGACGTCGGCGGCTTCCGCCACACGGACCTGACGAAGGTCCCGTCGATGATGTTCACACAGCCGAACTTCACGACGACCACGAGCCTGGACTTCGCCGAATCGAACCCGAACACGGTGGTCCGGGTCGGCAACCTCGACTCGGGTCCGCACATCGCGTTCTCCACGGACAACGGCGCCAACTGGTTCGCGGGCACCGATCCCTCCGGCGTCAGCGGCGGCGGCACGGTCGCTTCGGCGGCCGACGGCAGCCGCTTCGTGTGGAGCCCCGAGGGCGCCGGCGTGCACCACACGACGGGCTTCGGCACCTCATGGCGGGCGTCGGCGGGGATCCCCGCCGGGGCGGTCGTCGAGTCGGACCGCGTCGATCCGAAGACCTTCTACGGCTTCAAGTCCGGGAAGTTCTACATCAGCACGGACGGCGGGGCGACGTTCAAGGAGTCCCCGGCCACCGGCCTGCCGGGCGGCGACAGCGTCCGCTTCAAGGCCCTGCCCGGCGGGAAGGGCGACATCTGGCTCGCGGGCGGTGCCCCGGACGGCGCGTACGGCCTGTGGCACTCCACGGACGGCGGCACGAGCTTCACGAAGCTCTCGAACGTCGAACAGGCCGACACCGTCGGCTTCGGCAAGGCGGCGCCCGGCGCCTCCTACCAGACGCTCTACACCAGCGCCGAGATCGGCGGCGTGCGCGGCATCTTCCGCTCCACGGACAAGGGCGCGAGCTGGACCCGCGTCAACGACGACGCCCACCAGTGGGGCTGGACGGGCGCGGCCATCACCGGCGACCCACGGGTCTACGGCCGCGTCTACGTCTCGACGAACGGCCGAGGCGTCATCTACGGCGACAGCTCCGACGGCGGCACCACGGGCCCCGGGCCCGGCCCGGTCGGCACCTGCACGGTGACGTACAAGGTCACCAGCCAGTGGTCGGGCGGCTTCCAGGCGGACGTCCAGCTCACCAACACCGGTACCGCCCCCTGGAACGGCTGGTCCCTGAACTGGGCCTTCGCCGACGGCCAGAAGCTCACCCAGGCGTGGAACGCCGAGGCGACGCAGTCGGGTGCGACGGTGACGGCGAAGAACGTCGGCTGGAACGGCACGGTGGCGGCGGGTGCGTCGGTGGGCTTCGGCTTCACGGCGAACTCGTCGGGGACGAACACGAAACCGACCGCGTTCAAGCTGGGTGACCAGACCTGTAGCTGACGCGGGGTGGGTGCGCCGTCCTGGAGGGCGGCGCACCCACCGGTGTGTCACGGGGTGTAGATGGTCGGCCTGGGGGCCGTCGCCATGCCGTTGCCGAGGAAGAAGCTCGGGTGCGGGGGCTGGTTGTAGGCGGTGTTCTGCCAGGCCAGGGCCGTGCGGTACTGGGTGTCGTGGAGCAGCGTGGTGATCTTCGAGGTCGTCTCGTGCGGGGTGGAGTAGATACGCAGCGCCGTGTTGTTGCTGGTGCGCCAGATGACCTCTTCGCGCCAGTCGCCGAGGATGTCGCCGGAGAGGGCGGGGGTGGCTTTGGTGCCGTTGTTGGAGGAGACGCCGGAGCCGGTCAGCAGGCGGGTGTCGCCGGAGGTGCCGTACTTGTCGATGCGGGTGCCGTCGAGGAGTTCACGGACCGGGTCGCCGTCCCACCAGGACAGGAAGTTGACGCTGGAGGGCTCGCGGCCCAGGGAGGCGCCGGTCGCCGAGCGCAGGGTGGTGTCGGCGGCGGACCAGGCTTCGGCGCCGGGGCTTGCGGCGTGGATGTCGGCGGCGACACCGCGGCCGTTGTCGGAGCCGGAGGCGGTCTGCCAGAGGAGCTGGCCGGTGCGGGCGTCGGCCATCCAGGAGCCGGGCTTGCCGGCGTCCTCGGAGACCTTGAAGTACTCCAGGCCCGCGCGGGCGGGGTTGAGGTCGCCGACGTGGCCCGCGTCGCCATGGCCCAGCCTCGTCGTCCACAGCCCGGCGCCGTTGTCGTCGACGGTCATCGCGCCGTAGACGATCTCGTCCCTGCCGTCGGCGTCGACGTCCGCGACGGACAGGCTGTGGTTGCCCTGACCGTCGTAGCCCTTGCCGCTGTTGGTGGAGGAGGTGGTGTCGAAGGTCCAGCGGCGGGTGAAGGCACCGCCCCGCCAGTCCCAGGCGGCGATCACCGTACGGGT